>JAAEOP010000859.1 GCA_024223125.1 Chloroflexota bacterium | reverse complement strand
TGGGGTTTAGTCCAGAGATTATCATTCGTTTTGGGGCTGTGCCCGTCTCCAAATGGCTGAATGTGTATCTGGATCAGATTAGTCCGGCCGTGCGACTACATATCCGCGAAAGTGGGGTGTGGGCTGATGACAGCCATCACACCACACATTTTGTCCAGGCTAATGAAACGGCCGTCTGCCAACAACTTCTGTCTCGCCTGCCGGTAAAAGAGAATGGGGAATGGGTAACGGCCGTGACTGACACCGAAGTCCGAACCTGGGCTGCCCTAGAAACCCATCTGCCAAAGGTGTTGTTTGCTGGGGCGGTGGTAGCCGATGTTCTGGAGTTGCTGCCGCCAGAGAGTACCCTTTTTATGGGCAACAGTTCACCGATACGCTATTTAGACCAGTACGGCCGTGCCCAAACCAAACCGATCTACGCCTATGCCAGCCGGGGCGCCAGCGGCATAGACGGCAATCTTTCTACCGCCCTGGGCATCCACACCATCCGCCAAAAGCCGTTCGTCGCCATTTTGGGCGACATCACCTTCTACCACGATCTAAATGGCCTGCTCGCTCTACGAAACAGGAATGACGAATTACGAAATATCACGATAGTTCTGCTGTACAACAACGGCGGTAGTATTTTCAACCGTTTGCCCATCGCCAACATTGACCCGCCCTTTACAGAGTTATTCCTGACGCCGCATGGGTTGGATTTTGAACTGGTGGTACGGATGTATGGGCTGGATTTTGTGCGGGTAGACGGCCGTGATGAATTTCGTCACCATCTCAGTCATAGTCTGCAGGATGAGACCCCCCGCGTCATCGAAGTGCGTACCGACAACCAACGAGACGAAGACCGGCGGCGGGAGATTAATGGGTTGGTGAGGTGAAAGTAATGTTGGGATGCGGCCGAGTTAGGCCAATTCCAGAAAATAATGATCCCGAATTGATGCCATTTCGGGAATTGGCTAGAGGCTTTTTCAAAACGGGTAGGATCATTTAATTTTTGAAAAAGCCTTAATCAGCGAGCGTTACTAGCACATCCAAACGGTGTAACCATTCAGGTG
>JAAEOP010000858.1 GCA_024223125.1 Chloroflexota bacterium | reverse complement strand
AGTGCGCGTGTAGAAATGGTAGGCAGCACAATAGAAACCACGACAACTTATGAACCCTACGGCCGCATACTAGCCCAAACCGGAACCAGCGGCACAACCTACGGCTACACCGGCGAACAGGAAGACGCCCTCACCGGCCTGATCTACCTCCGCGCCCGTTATTACAACCCCTCTTTGAAAGTGTTCATTAGTCAAGACCCATGGGCAGGTTATCTGAAACAACCACAAACATTGAATGGCTACACATACGTCATAAATAATGCGGTCAACTTCACAGATCCCAGCGGCTTGATATGTATCTTTGGTTTTGGGAATTGTGATGAAGAAGATGATCTGTTTACCCTTCCCTGGAAATTGTTTCCTAACGATATATGTTTGCCTGGAGATTTGGGTTGTTGGGGCGGCTCAAATTATGCTGATTGGTTAGAGGATGATTACTATCCGACTTTGCCTCTTCAGTATACCTATAACAACATCCTTTCGAACCCGCCGGACTTCCGGGTAACAGATACCTCCCCATTCTGTAACGAAAGTTGGTTGGCAAATCGTGATTT
>JAAEOP010000857.1 GCA_024223125.1 Chloroflexota bacterium | reverse complement strand
CGAGCGAAAAACGCGCCAGATTGTCCCGACGGACAAAAAACGGGTTCAGGATCGAAATTGGACAGCTTCCGAACCAAAAACCGCCAAATCCATACGAAAACTCAAATCGCAGGCATAAGAGCCGCGTTTCCACACAGCCTCCGGACAAAGCTGCCGCCAATCGCCCTAATTAGGTTGTACAGTTGCGGCCGAGCGTCAGGGCAATCGAGGAGCATGTGCCGCACATGCGTTTGCCTGAACTAATTTCTGGTCGCTTTTGTTTCGTCCGAGATAAACGAAGCGGTCAAAAATACTGATGTTAACATCACCAACATCTCAAGACGAAAAAAGGCGAAATAGACGATCCAAACATGATCCGGCTGCGAAATTCGCATCCATTCTGATAAGCCCAATGCCAAGGCGAACGTTGCTACGGCGACTAAATTGCGCCGTGATTTGCTGAGGTTTTTGAGAGGAGAACTCGAACTGAACAAACCCCGGTCAAGTCGATGCTCTCGATATATAAATGCAGCAGTTTGCAACACTACAATCGTAGGTATGAAACGAAGCCCGTCGCTTCCCATTGCAAATGCCAAAACTAACACCACCAACAAACCAATTAAGTATAGACCAATAAGGTCGCTCTTTCGCCGCCATAGAACCACGATATGGACGCTCAAAATCGCTAATGTTGTCATGAGCACTGCATTCATGCCGCCACCCACATAAGCTGCCAAATACAAAATTGGCGCAATGACCACGAAAAATAACAGCCCTTTGGCTGAACCAGATCTAACTTTCTTTGAGCGTTCCTCGCGATTCAATCTGGGCTTTCCCGGTGTCCAGTGCGCGTCCTTTGTGTGGCGGTAATTCACGAAAGCCTGAAAGAGCCGGTGAACCATTTGTCGTTCTAGAAACACAACTTTTGCCGAGCGCGATGCTGACACGCGCAACAAGCAACGGACAAACTCGGATACACTTCGATAAAGCTGCGGGTGATCGCGTGAGGTGTAGAACGGTAGTTGGTTTTGATCGCCCGAAGCCCCATCTGCGGTAAAATCCGCATGCTCGGCAGCAATCTCCAGCAATTTTCCGCGACGGCTATTGAGATAACGGGTGTGCAGAATGAGCGAGATGTAGAATCGATCTCCTTTCGGTTCCAATTCAATTTTCAACGGCTTGCCGCCGACTGAAACGGCTGCCTTGGCGTTAGGCGTGCAATAGGTATCAAGCAAGTACACCACGAGATCGAAATCCCGAAGCTCGACTGAATATTCTTTTTCTTGAAGTTCTAATGAGAATTGCCGCTTCATGAACAAAGATAACAGCACAAAGAGAAGCCATATCAGCGATATCGTTCCGATGAATAGATAATAAACCATCACATCTCCAAAATACCCGTAATCAAATGGGATTGGATAATAGGTCTGTTGTTTCCTGATATGAAGTCCAGGGTTATCGATCGAAACCCTATATCCCGTCCCCGATTACAACCGTCGTCACACCGCCGAGATACTAGACAAGTGTCTGACGTCAGCGCCTATGGGACAGATTGCAGGATTGCACTGAGGAGGATTTCTGGTTCATCGTAGCCGCAAGGAGCGAAGATGGGACAGAAAGCCGGGCCGCGACGCACAGCGTCAGAGAAGGTCATCAAAGATATCCGCCGAGCGACGCGAAAGCATTATTCGGCCGAGGACAAGATACGCATTGTTCTGGACGGGTTACGTGGTGAAGACTCGATTGCCGAGCTTTGCCGCCGCGAGGGCATCGCCCAGAGCCTTTATTACAAATGGTCGAAGGAGTTCCTGGAAGCCGGCAAGAAACGGCTTGCCGGCGATACGGCACGTTCGGCCACGAGCGATGAGGTCAAGGATCTTCGCCACGAGTCGCGGGAGTTGAAGGAGGTCGTTGCCGAGCAGGCCCTTGAACTACGCCTGCTTAAAAAAAGCATGATCGCAGATGGGGGAGACGAGGAATGAGATACCCCGCATCCGAGAAGCTTGAGATCATCCGCCTGGTTGAGCAATCGCATCTGCCGGTAAAACGAACCCTGGAAATGCTGGGCATTCCAAGAACCAGTTTCTATCGGTGGTATGACCGCTATCAGACCGGCGGCCCGGAAGCTCTGGAAGACCGATCTCCCATGCCATTGCGGGTCTGGAACCGCATCCCTGATGATGTCCGGGAGGCTGTTGTTGAACTGGCTTTGGAGGAACCGGACCTGTCGCCGCGGGAACTCGCGGTGCGGTTCACTGACACGAAAAAGTATTATGTCTCAGAGGCTTCCGTCTATCGACTGTTGAAGGCCCAGGATCTGATCACCAGTCCCGCCTTCGTAGTTATCAAGGCGGCCGATGAGTTCAAGGACCAGACGGTCCGGCCGAACCAACTGTGGCAAACGGATTTCACATATCTGAAGGTCATTAGCTGGGGGCAGTATTATCTGTCGACGATCCTCGATGATTTCTCCCGGTATATCATCGCCTGGAAGCTTTGCACCTCAATGAAGGTTGAGGATGTCACTGATACCTTGGAATTGGCCCTGCAAGCCTCCGGCTGTGATCGGGCCACCGTTGTTCATAAACCAAGATTATTGTCTGACAACGGCCCAAGTTACATTGCGGGCGATCTGGCCGATTGGCTCGAAGACAGTGGCATGGAGCACGTTCGCGGCGCCCCGTATCATCCGCAGACCCAAGGCAAGATCGAGAGATGGCACCAGACCTTGAAGAACCGGATCCTGCTCGAGAACTACTACTTCCCGGGTGATCTCGAGGCGCAGATCGAGGCCTTCGTTGATCATTACAACCATCACCGTTATCACGAGAGCCTGGGAAATCTAACGCCCGCAGATGTGTACTTCGGGCGGGGACCAACCATACTGTTGCAAAGGGAAAGGATCAAACGACAGACAATCGAGAAACGGCGTTTGCAATATCGCAAATCCGCCGCGTAGAATGGAAACCGGGATGAGCCAGATCCTCCTTTAGCTCAGAGCTTGAACTGTCCCAAAATATATGACGACGGACACTAGACAAGTATTTCATCAATAAATCGATCGTGTAGCATTATGGAGCACTGCAATATGGTTTTATTCAACGAATGCGGCCTTTGCGCTCGGAGCTGTCCTTCGCCGCGAGGCAGACAGGGGGCAGCTCAGCGGACTAAGCGGGCTCTAATGGTTGCTCACACTCTACTCTGCAGACTTTTCCCCGGTATTTTCGTCCCAACCGTCACAAGCGACACCAGATCCGCAATAAACACTGTTTGGGGATGCTGTCTGCATTAGTTATTTGATACCTATCGATGAAAACCGGCATTAAAACACCTCCTAATATATCTTTCCCTATATTCGGGATTATGCAAATATAAAGCTGCATATATAAGTTTTAGCCTCAATAAAATTCCTCGCAACTTGCTAAGAAAATTTCCATGTAAGTACAAAACAGCTAGCTGCTTTCCACAAAACCACTGATGCCGTTCATATCCTTTTTCAAAAATATCTTTGGCTGTTCCGTATTCCTGCGCGGCATAATAGTGTTGTCCGGCCCAATAGATAGATGGAGAAAAATACTCACCGTTTTTCAAAAACAAACTCACTGCGTAATTTTTGTCAAATCGAGTATACATCTCACATATAAAACAATGCACATGATGGACCGTGTTGCATAGGTCGAGAATTAGCCGGAACGCGCCCTTACCCATGAATAGGATCAGGTGACTGCCTCGAATTCGGGACGGCCAAGCTCGGTCATTTTGTTGAGAACGTTGACGGCAATCCTGACTTCCGTCTTCTG
>JAAEOP010000856.1 GCA_024223125.1 Chloroflexota bacterium | reverse complement strand
GAACAACAGGAGAGTTCTTATAATGAAACACGCATGGAAAATCTTGAGCCTCGTAATTATCGTTTTACTTGTAGGTGTATTTGTGTTGCAGCCTGCAGAGAAGGAGCAATTAGGTTTTCAGGCCAACGGCCGTGCCCCTGATGGTAGCAGTCAGCCCTATCCAATTTCACAAGTTGAAGGTGTTTTTGTTAGTGCGCCGGTAGAACCAACCATTGGCCATCCTATAACAGAACAACCATTAGCTAAAGTAGATTATCAACTTGATCGTGAGATTAACCCACGACTCAATCTCAATCCAAACTTTATTGCACAAAGCACAAATTATGGTTTACCCAACGGCATAGATGCGTTGCTCGAATTACAAGAAAATGCAGGGCCAGCCACTGTTACCGATTTTTTAACTCCTATACTTAACTTTGATGGGCAAAATTATACAGGATCTCCCCTGCCTGATACGGATGGTGAAATTGGACCGAATCATTATGTCCAGATTGTTAATGGCGCTGGCGCCCAAATTACAATTTACGACAAAGATACGGGTAACTTGCTTGCCGGACCTACATCTATAAGTTCTTTTGGCTCCGGAAATTGTAGTTCTGGCGGTGGCGATGGTATTGTCATGTACGATTGGCAAGCGGACCGTTGGTTTATGGCTGAATTCCCGCCTTTCCCCAGCCCCCATCTCTGCATTTATATTTCTACAACAAATGATCCAGTTACAGCAAGTTGGTACGCATACGATTTTCAAACGCCCGGCTTCCCTGATTATCCCAAGTATGGCGTATGGCCCGACGCTTATTATGCAACCAGTAACGAGAACAGCCCGGCCGTTTATGCGCTGGATCGCGCCGCCATGCTGGCCGGGAACGCAGCTACCTTCCAACGTGTTACGGCACCCTCTCTATCCGGTTTTCTCTTCCAGGCCTTAACGCCCAGCGATTTGGACGGATATACACTACCACCGGCTGGTTCGCCCAATTACATCATGCGCCACCGCGACGACGAAGTACATAATGGTAGTCCGAATCTTACTGAGGATTATTTGGAAATTTGGGAATTTGATGTTGATTGGACAACGTCGGGCAATTCAACTTTCACAAAAGTAGCAGACTTACCTATCGCTGAAATAGACTCCGATTTGTGTGGGTTGACCAGTTTCTTCTGTTTCCCGCAACAAGGCAGCGGCACCACACTTGACCCCTTGCGCGAAGTGATTATGTGGCGGCTGCAATACCGCAACTTCGGCAGCCATGAAGCATTGGTTGGCAATCTTGTTACAGACGTAGATGGCACCGATCATGGCGGTATTCGCTGGTTTGAACTGCGCAAGAGCGGCGCAAACCCCTGGAGCTTGTACCAAGAAGGCACTTATGCGCCGGATGCCAACAGCCGTTGGATGGCCAGTATTGCCATGGATGGCAGCGGTAATATGGCCATGGGATACAGTGTTTCCAGCAGCAGTATGTTCCCCTCTATTCGCTACGTCGGCCGTTTATCCTCAGACACATTAGGCACGATGCCCCAAGGCGAAGCAAACATTGTAGACGGCACTTCTGCGAATGGCAACAATCGTTGGGGCGATTACAGTCGCATGAGCGTTGACCCGGTAGATGATTGTACCTTCTGGTATACACATATGTATTCTACGGGCGGCCGTTGGCA
The DNA here is from genome assembly GCA_024223125.1 of Chloroflexota bacterium. The sequence continues at coordinate 3,871 of JAAEOP010000856.1, read as the reverse complement.
AACACGCATTTCCAAGCTCAAATTTGACCAATGCGGCACGGCCGATTTCACCCTCTCAGCCACTCCATCCAACCTAGATATTTGTACGCCGAATGACGCCGTTTACGATATCAATGTAGGGCAAGTGTCCGGCTATACCGACACCGTTACTTTGGGTGTAACGGGAAACCCGGCGGGAACAACGGCCGCATTCAACCCCAACAATCAAGCAACCCCCTACACCAGTACATTAACCATTAGCAATACCGCCGCGGCAACGGCCGGATTATATGATCTGGAAATCAGCGGTGTTGCCCCCACCAGCACCCATACAACCACCGTCAGCCTGAACCTGCAAAGCGACGCCCCCGGCAGCGTGACGCTCACCAGTCCGGCCAATGGCGCAACCAACCAGCCCACCAGCCCCACATTTACCTGGCAAGCGGCCACAGGCGCCAGCAGCTACGCCATCGAAATCGCTTCCGATGCTGGTTTCTCCAACATTGTGGAAAGTGCAACTGGCTTAACCAGACCTACTTATACCGCGAGAACAACCTTAAACATTAACACAACCTATTACTGGCGCGTACAAGCTGGTAATGCCTGCGGCAGCGGTACGTATTCGGCCGTTTACAACTTCACTGTTCAACCCGCTCCTGGCGATTGCTCCGTTGGCACAACGCCTACCCAGGTCTTCACTGATGATTTTGAATCTGGAGCTAGTGGCTGGACACACAGCGGCACAAACGACACCTGGATTTTGTCCGGTGCCAATGTACACAGCGGTGCATTTGCCTACCATGCCGATGATGTCAACGTCGTTTCCGATCAATACCTGGTTTCTCCGGCCATCGTCTTGCCCACCGGCGAATCCCCCTTAACGTTGCAATTTTGGAACCATCAGGAAATGGAAGACAGCAGCAGCGGTTGTTTCGATGGCAGCGTGTTAGAAATTTCCACCGATGGCGGTTCAAACTGGACACGCATGGAGACCGAATTATTGACAGACCCTTATGACGGCGCTATTAACACCAGTCACAGCAACCCGCTGGCTGGAGAAAATGCCTGGTGTGGCAGTCCCCAGAATTGGTTGAACTCCATTGTAGACCTGGATGCCTTTGCCGGAGACAGCGTTCAATTCCGCTTCCGCCTGGCAACTGACACCGTTGTGAGCTATCCCGGATGGGAAATTGACGATGTGGTGGTGCAATCCTGTCCACTGTCTTCTTATGCCGCTACTTTAGGGCCAGACACCAATATGGACGCCTCCATAAACGGGAGTGTGGTTCACAACTTTACCTTAGCCAATGTAGGCGTTGCCGATGATAGTTATGACCTGACTTTGGGAAATAATAGTTGGCCGACTACTTTGCTGACAGCATCGCCCATCCCTGTAACAGCCGGTATGACAGCCACAATTTCCGTAGAAGTAACCGCGCCAAATATGCCCAATGTAACAGATTCATTTGTTATCACCGCCACCTCTGCTACTTTACCCACCATTGTCCATCCGACGGCAACGGGCACGACGAATGCGGTTGCCAGTCCGGGTATTGTTGTTTTGTCGCCACCTCCCCAATCAGGCAATGTGGGCACGACGATTACACACACAATAACAGTTACCAACAGCGGCGATTACACAGATACGTTTGCCGTCAGCATTAGCGGGAATGCGTGGCCCACAAGCGGCAGCGCACCGTCTGTCGGCCCTCTGGCTCCAAATGAAAGCAGTGTTGTAGAGATATATGTTACGATGGGCGCGGCCGGTAGTTCAGATATGGCAACAGTGACGTTTACATCGGGGTTGAATCCGACCATATTCCGAAGCGTTACAACAACATCAAATGCGCAACAATTCAATCTATTCCTTCCGATGATACTAAAGGAGAACTAACCCTTACTACCCAAACCCCGGTTTCTTTTTGCCAACTTCTACAAGCAAAAAGAAACCGGGGTTTTCAGTTTCCCCTCCATGCCTCTCCTCTACCGTTGGAAATCCTGGATACAAGCTTACCAGACGCAATTGCGTTTGTTTTTGTTGCCTTACCTGGCGGGGATGGTTTTGTTGGTCGCGCTGCCGGGGGCTATCACGGCCGTCATCGCCTTCACCGACTACAACACTATCCAACCCCCAACCTGGGTTGGTCTGGAAAACTTCCAACGTTTACGTGAATACAGCCTGGTGCGTCACTCCCTGCGGAATACATTGTTGTTTGTGTTAACGGCAGTGCCCCTACGACTATTTGGCGCGTTATTCCTGGCCTTGCTTTTGCAGCGTAAACGACGGCCGTTTGGTTTGTATCGCACGGCCGTTTACCTACCAACTGTCATCCCCGAAGCCGCCTACGCCCTCATCTGGTTATGGATATTCAACCCCATACATGGGCCGCTGAACCTGACACTTGGCTGGTTGGGACTGCCCGCGCCCGCCTGGTTAACAGAACCCAACAGCGCCCGTGCCGCTATCGTCATCATGTCCCTGTTCCAGATTGGGGAAGGGTTTGTGGTGCTTTTGGCCGGACTGCAAACCATCCCCCGCACCATTTACGAAGCAGCGCGGGTAGATGGGGCCAATGCGTGGCAAAGTTTCTGGCGCATCACCTTGCCCCTCATTACCCCCTGGCTGCTGCTGCTCACCTTCCGCGACCTGCTGATGAGCGTACAAAACACCTTTACGCCCTCATTCATGATGACCTATGGCGGCCCGTATTATGCCACAACCTTTGTCCCCTTGCTGATTTATGAAATCGCCTTCGATTTGTTCGATTATGGTCTGGCTTCGGCGCTGCTATTGGTGCTGTTTGCTTTCACCGGCGCAGCCATCATGGGTATTCTTAGCATAGTCGGCTCATGGAAAGAGAGATGACAAAGTGAAAAGAAATACGATGCGGCGACTAACAATTTGGGGGCAATATCTGGCCGGGTTACTTTTGGCAATTCTATTTTTGCTGCCACTGTATTGGGTCTTTGTCGCTTCTTTACGTCAACCAGGGCTGCCGCCGCCGACAACAATTTCCTGGTGGCCGCTGCAGGCCAATTGGGGCAATTACCGGGAGATTTTCCGCATTGTGCCCATGTCTCGTTATATCAAGAATTCACTCATTGTGGCCGGCGCGGCCGTGCCCTTAACACTGCTCACCGCTTCACTGGCCGGGTTTAGCATGTCCCAAATGCCAGACAAACCACGTCGGCGTTTGCTGGCAGCCAGCGTGGCCTTGCTCATCGTCCCCGCTTCTTCTGTGTGGATGTTCCGCTTTCAAATATTGCGTCTGATGGGGTTGATTGACAGTTTGTGGGCGCTCATCATTCCCGCCTTTGCCGCCAGCAGCCCCTTATTTGTGTTGCTTTTCTATTGGACATTCCGACGCTTGTCTGGTGAGATGATTGAAGCGGCCCGGTTGGATGGGGCCAGCGCCTGGACAATTTGGCGGCGATTGGCATTCCCTCTAGCACGGCCAACGGCCGTTGCCGTTACCATCCTCACCTTCATCATGTACTGGAACGATTTTGTCAGCCCCGTTTTATACATCTACCGCCCCAAGTTATATACAGCGCCCATCGGCCTCCAAATTCTCAACCAGGTAGACAGCACAAATTGGCCGCTGCACATGGCCGCCGCCGCCCTGATGACGCTGCCCATCATCATTCTACTGATATTGTTACAACGGTATTTTTTGAGTGATTTGTCTTTGGCTAATGTGGGGGATGGGAGTTGAGAAAATAATGAATTGTGAATAATTAACAATGAATTGTGAAGTGAGGAATCATTCATTATTCACAATTCATTGTTCACTATTCATTATTCTTTTTCCATACTTCGCTGGAAAAGGTCTAGAATCTTATGAACAATACAACACATCTACTAATGCTACTCCTCCTCCTTTTGCTTGTT
>JAAEOP010000855.1 GCA_024223125.1 Chloroflexota bacterium | reverse complement strand
TTCGAAGTGCCCAAGAGCTGCCCCAACGTCCCCGACAGCGTGCTGCGCCCGGCGGAATCTTGGCCCAGCAAAGCGGAGTACGATAACAAGTACCGCCAACTGGCCGCGCGCTTTGTCGACAATTTCAAGAAATTCGCCCCCGACTGCCCCCCTGAAGTGGGGAAGGCCGGGCCGAAGGTGTAGTGTATTGAGAGAGGGTGAGATGCGAAAAGAAAAAGGCGACCAAATTCCATTTGGTCGCCTTTTTTATGTGGGAAGTAGGAACTCTAATGCGAGTTCTTTTGGCCTTCACTAAACGCTGCTATCTAGCTCTGCGGCTCTCCGTAGCGCCAAGAAAACTTCTTTCAAGGGTTGACTGATTGCGCTGTCAGGCTCTAACAAAACGAGTTCTTGATACGCTTCAAGAAATTCAAATCTCATCCGATGGAATAAATGTAAGAAATGGCGTAAAAACCCCACGCAATCTAAAATCACAAACTCAATTCCACCTGTTTCTCGGTATAGAGACGCAGCATAATCAGCAACATCTACATCAATTCTAGCGGTCGTAATGAAAATATAGTTGTCAATTCGCGCGCCAGCATTGGCAACTTTCTGAACAGCCAAATCGACATCTTCTTTCGTCACATCCTTTGCCTTCATTTCGTAACTTGTCACGACAGCATCATCATTGGTGAGCGTAATTTCGATATCGCCCAGCGCTCCAGTTTGCATATCGGCTGCGTTGTGTGCATAAAGCGGTTTTGAGCGTTCGCCAATATGTTCTGAGGCCGCCTTGTATGCAGCCGCCACGACAAGCACAGGTAGCCGGCTGGATTTTGGGCTGCTCAGGTGTTGTTCAATCAGACCTATTATTTCTTCGGACGAAAGCGGAACACCGTGATGAGAAGCCTGTAATTCTTTGAGAAGTTGTTTGAGTCTTCCTGCTTGTTCTTGTTTGAGCAACAGTAGTTGACGAATGGTTTCTGTCAACAAAATCTCCGCTGTTATTCTCTCTCGATGTACATCGTCGAGCAAAAGCAGGGTATGTTCATACATTTGTTTGGGGCGTCCACTAATGACCAGAGGAGGAGCAAGCGGAACATTGATTGTCCGAAATCCAGGGGTTAGGAAAGCTGTTGTTGAATTAACGGGCAATCCATATTTTGATGCAAAAGGCCAGATATGTTTTTCGTCATACTCGGCACGACCAGAGAACGCGTCAGCATCTCCAATTTCTGTGTATGGTTTGCGAATATCCACCACGGGACGGTGCGTCTTGGCTAATGCACAGGTCATCAACATCCGAACACCAGCCCGATTGCTCAAGCAACGCGCCACGTAAACGATTCTTTCACTAATCGTTTGATCATCAATTAGAGAGCGGTCTAGCGAGTTTCTGGCTCGCCGAAGAGCGTTTTCAAGTAATTGGTCTGGGGTTTGCATTCCGTTTTTCCTTGATGGTTGTTCTCACGTTCTTCTAAAAAGTTCACCCACAAAACCTCTGTGCGATCTTGTTTAGTGCTGTCTGGGCGTGTATTGGTCGAATGAGCCTTCTTCGCAGACGCTTCAATATAATTCCAATCCCCATAAAGCTCATCCATGAGTGTACTATGATAGCCAGAAAGCGCGACTTTACCGACTGCATTGTGTAAAACTTCGGCCAGTACACGGTGTTCATCATCTGTCATTTCGTAAGCATACGCATTTGTATCCGAGCGTGAAGCGTGGACGTATGGGGGATCGCAATAAAACAATGTTTCAGGTGTATCGTATCGTTTGATCACTTCAATGGCGGGTGCGCTTTCGATTTGAACACGAAGCAGCCGCTGCGCAATTTCAGCCAGCCCGTCCACGCTGCCCAACCAACGCGACACAGCCCCGGCCATCCCTGCACGGCTCGTCAATTTACAATGCGCCCAACGACCTTCGCTAGCCGTTTGCGCTAGACCTGTGCGTACCTGACGGGCGCGCACAAAGAAACGCCTCGCTCGCTCTAAATCAGTTAAATTCTCTATTGGGGGATTCACCGCTATTCTCAATTCTTCTCTCGAAAACGGCGTCAAGCCAATTGCCTCTAATAATTCATCCTTTTGCTCCCGTAATATTCGGAAGAAGTTTGCCACCTCGCCATCAATATCATTATATGTTTCGACTGGCGATGGCCTTCGATTGATAAGAACCGCCGCAGAGCCCCCAAACGGCTCACAATAGTGCTGTGTATATGGTAATAGTGGCAGCAGCCAATCCAAATGACTGTATTTCCCTCCATACCAACCAAAGGCAATTTTCTTTGAAGTCATAATTAATTTCCTGATTATTATTTGTGTATTCCCCCATAGCTTATCATCAGAACACATGTTTTGCAATGCCATCCTAATCGAAAACAACAGGGCCTTCAGCTTGCATCATTCGAGAGAGGAAATTATCCGCGAAGAATCACCCATCCGCGCTATAATAGCGCCTATGAAATCAATGCGTGCAAACATCTGTTCCGGCTGCGGCGCCCCGCTCACAGACTTGAGCCAACAAGTCGTTATGTGCGGGTATTGCGGCGCTTCTTACATTCTGCCGCAGGCACGGCAGCCTCAGCCCCAACCGTCTCCCCCGCCCCGCGAGCGGCCAGCCACCATTGGCGATTTGCTGCTGGGCACAGATTTCCGCGACCCCGACCTGCCCGGCTGGCGGCGCTATTACAAAGAGCAGACGCAGTTTATCCACCTGCCCGGCCTGCCGCCGGAATTGGAGGGGACTTTCAAAAAAGAGAAAGCTCTTTCTGGCGTAGTCGGCACTTGCGGCCCGCTGCATAATTGTGATATCAGCGTTAATATCCGCTTTATTTCCGGCAGTTATACGGGGGCGCGGGCGGGGATTGAATTCCGGTATAGGGATGAGGGGAATTACGTCGCGATTCTCTCCCCGCAGGGGACGTACTGCGTGGGCTACCACGTGGACCGTAAGTGGGGCGATTATTTGAACAATTGGAGCAGGCATCCCGCGTTGAAAGAGGGGTGGGGGGAAATCAACCGCTTGCGCGTACTCAACCGCGGCGAGCAGATTCGCGTGTATTTGAACGGCTCGTTGGCCGCGTCTATCCGGGACGCCCGGTACACTACGGGGCGGGCGCTGGTGGTGGTCGGGCCGATTGGTGAGGATACGCGTTTGGCCATTTCTGATTTGCAAATTCGTGAGGTGACGGCATGAGTCTTGATTACACGCCCACTTGTCCCAACTGCGGCACGCCTGCCTCGGAAGGCACACGCGCCGGAACGGTGGCTGCCTGCCCGCTTTGTAATGAGGCGTATCGGGTGGCCGATTCTCTCACGCCCCAACCGGCGCTCGGCCCGCTCATCCTGCGTCCCAACTTGCACTCTGCAAATCTGCCGGGGTGGAAGGTCCTCAACCGGGACAAGCTCTCTTTTGAAGTGAATATGGTCCCTGAGATGGTCGCGACGTTTTCCGCAGAGAATTTGTATTATCCGACGATCCGCACTTTCGGTAAGTTTGACGATTTTGATATTGCCGCGACGATCCGTTTTCTCAAGGGGGATTACATGCACGCGCACGCCGGGATTGAGTTCCGCAATTGTGATGAGGGGGATTATGTTGTCAGTCTCTCGCCGCAGGGGACGTATCGCGTGGGCTGGCATGACAAAGATGCCTGGGGCGGCACGCTGTCCCCCTGGCGCGGCCACACGGCGCTGCACGAGGGTTGGGAGGCCCCCAACCGGTTGCGCGTGATTGCGCGGGGCGATGCGCTCCGGGTGTACATCAACGGGGTGTTTGCTACGGCTTTGCACGACGACCACTTCCATTCCGGGTATGTGCGGCTGGTGCTCGCACCGAAGAAAAAGAAAACAGTGGTGGGTTTTTCGGAAGTGGAGCTGCGCGAGGTGAGGTAGGTTTTTTGGGGGGAGCGAATACGCGGCCAGATTAACGCGGAGACGCAAAGGCGCAGAGTCGCGGAGAAAAGCCAACCCGTAATGGGTGGTTTCCTTTACACCCCTTCGCGGTTTAGCAAAAGGTACTTTCCCCCTCCGGCCCAACCTGGCAGCAGTTG
>JAAEOP010000854.1 GCA_024223125.1 Chloroflexota bacterium | reverse complement strand
TTGTGATCGGTTACTTTGACGGTGTAATTGACTGTGTCGCCGGGGGAAAGTTGGGTTTCGTCGGCCGTAATCTCCACAGCCAACTCCTGCTCCTCCCGGTCTACTGTAAACTGGGTCATCCCCAATTTAAAGTCGGGGGCCAGACTGGTTTCATCCACACCTTTCATTACCAAAACGGAGACAAACACATTGGGAGCCATATCGCCTGTAATGGGCAGGCGGTAGATGGTGCTGTTGCTGGTCAGGCGAATAACTTCATGCTGCTTGATGTGGCCGCGCTCGACTGTCACCAACGCGGACACTTCGCCCTGGAAGGGGGAGGCAATGAGGATTTCGGCCGTGTCGCCGGGTACATAACTGCCGCTGTCACTAATCAATTCAAAACTATGGTCATTCACCCGTCGCCAGGAGACGTATTCGCCACTGGAAACCCACATGTAGGTGGAGGCAGAGGCACTGTTACCATCTCCATCTTGGGTGGTGACGATGGCCCGATAAACGCCACCTTTAGGGGGGATGAAGCTGAATTGGACACGGCCGTCACGCTCCGTCACTAACTCACTTTCCCCCATAACTTCTACAGGAATTTCCTCCACTTCTGAGCGCCAGATGGTACGGCCGCGATCATCTTCTTCCTGCACACTGTACCAACGCCGCTCTACTACCGCCACCGAAACAGGCTGTCCTGTCACCGGCTCGCCATTCCAATCTACGGTAATCACATCAAAGCCGGTCAGTTCCCCCGCTTCGCCCACAGACCGGTCTGGCTTGACGCCGGGGTAAACACGGCTGCGATGGACAATGACCGGGGTGCGGCCGCTTACCTGATTACCCGCCAGATCGGTGACGGTAGCTTCGATAATAAAGCGGCTGCTGCCATCCCCCTCATTCAGTTCGGCGGGGATTTCTAACACGATTTGCCCTTGCCCGTCCGTCTGTCCCATTCCCTGGGCAATAACTTCGCTAGGGTTGTAGTCGTTGTTGTAATAGTAGTAGCCCAGGTCGCGCTCCCGATTGCGGAAACTGTAGCGGTTCAGTTCGCGGCCGCCTCTAAAAACATACTCCTCTGCCCGCACATTCCATTCCACTTCGCCGCCAACCACGCCGCCGCCGGAGAAGAAACTGGCGTCTACGGTGACTTCAATCGTCTCACCCACGGCTACATCAGATTCAGCGGCGGCAACCTCTACCTGGAAGGTAGGTTTACGGAATTCAGCCACTTCAAAGTAGCCGGTTCCGATGTGACGGCCGCCAAGCGTATTGACATTGATACGATACCCGCCCAGCGCTGCTTCATTATCCAATGTAATCTCCCCCGTAAAAGAGCCGTAGTCGGAGATGGGTAGGTCGGCCGTGTGAATCACTTCATCAAAAGAGGATATTTCAATTTCCACCTCATCAAAACCGGGTAGACTGTAACTGAGATCATCGTTGAGACGGATGATGCCTTTGAAGTAAACAGGCTGGCCGGGACGGTAGATGGGGCGTTCGGTATAGATGTAGCCAGTGGGTTCATTCGGCCGTAAATAATAGTCGGTGTAAATGCCAAAGTCGCGCGGGGTAATGCCATCGTGCCAATCGCTCATTGCCAGACCAAACAGATCGCTTCCGGCAGCTCCGGCAACGGCAAAATAACGAGAGCGCCAATCTGTTTCCAGATTCAGATCATCTCGGTAAACCAGACCAAACTCATCTGTCTGATCCTGAAAAACCAGGTTGAAATCCTCATCATAAAAGCGAACGGCCGTACCCGGCAATGGCTCGCCCGTGTCCAGGTCTGTCACCCAAATCATCGCTTCGGCCGCGGTCGTTTTCAGGGTCACATTGGCCGTCGTCATCAGCAAAACTTGCGCTTGCAGATGGGTTTCATTGTGCTGAACTTGGGGTGAATCCAGGGTGACAAAGTAGTAGCCGGGAGGCAGGTTGTTCGTGTCCGCTGCGTCGAGGACAAAACGTTTATGAGCCACCTCATTCAGCGGCGCATCTACAGCCACCGCACGCCCCCAAATGTGCCGATTTTCGGCCGGCACATGGCGTAGGGCGTAAATGTCGCCATCCAAAATATTGCCAAAATCTTGTAAGGGCACTTCGTACAAATCGAGCCTTAATTCGTCTACATTTTGGTGCGTCACCCACAGGGATTCGGAGCCGCCGCTGCGGTAAAGAGCGACTGAGTAGGGCAAATTGAGGCTGCTGCTGGGAGGCAGGTCGGCCGTCGTAAAAGTAACCGTCTGCCCCTCCTTAATTTCGTTGCCATAGATGTCCGTCATCCCCGGCAGAATTTCCACGGTGTAAGTGGTAGATGGTTTGAAACCGTAATAATATTGCTTCCAACCCCAGGCGTTGTACAAGCCATTCGGGTCGCCAAGAATGTCGGGGGTGATGATGACCTTGCCTTCCAGGCTGTCTTCATCCATTGGCGAAGCGAATTCGATGCTGAATACGCTGGAATAGTGGCGTTGGGTTTCACCATCAACTGGTTCCGTTCTGATGATGGTCGGGTGTTTGTAGGTGGTGGCCTTCCAGGTAAAGGCTTTGTCCAAACGGCCGCCGTGGGCTGATTCGGCCGTATTGGACAAAAGGAACAGGTAATCCGTTTCCAGTTCTAATTGCTGAGTAGGTGTGATAGTCAGACCGCGCCATTCCTCGTCCCAGGCAAAGGTCAGGTGAATGGTTGTTTCGTTGTCCAGGTTACGTAGGGTGACGGCCGTTTCCGTACTCTCCGCATCCATTGGCTGGTTAAAATGCAAACGGTAGGTTTGATCCAACGGCAAATTTTGCCAGCCATCATGTGGACTGCGGGTAACGCCGACCAATTCTAAGTAATCAAACGTAGGCGGCATTACCCTAAAGCTGCTGACAAAATCCTCGACCATCTGCGCCCCGGTAGCGCTGGCAGCATTGATAACATCGGCCTGGACGCGCACCGTGTACGCCTGACGGCCGAGCAACGCTTCATCCGGCCGGTAAATGTAGACAGAAGTGTTTAACCATTCCCCCTGCCCAGAAATATCAGGTGTGATGGTTAACGGATCGGGCAGGTCGGCATTCTCTTCAGCCACCAGCAGGGGTACAACTGGTCGGTTGAAGATGACAGTAATGGTGGAATCAGTGGCTACTTCGGTGGCTCCATCTACCGGAGCCATCTGGCTAACGCTGAGATCGCCAATGGTGTAGAAATCCAGCGTAAGCCCTTCTAATAGAGGAACGCCTTCGGCCGATTCGGCCGTTTCCCGCACCTGAGCCTGGTAGCGTGTATTCGGTTTCAATATTTTGGTCGGTTTGAAACGCAAAATACGCGGCTGCGGCCAGCTCAAGTCTCCCGCTACCGGCTCACCCTGTTCATCTACAATTTGCACCGCCTCGGCCGCATCTGGCTGCATCGGCTGGTCAAAATAGAGTTCAAAACGGCCGTCTAGCGCCGCTTCCTCTCCCAAAGCCGGGTTCTGCCCAATGACACGGGGATGCAGCGGTCCGGCATCGTCAAAGAGGGTGGGTTCGGGGGTGTTGGTTGGTGATGGGGTGTTAATGGGTTGGGTTTCGGTTGTGGGAGGGACGGCCGTTGCTGGGGGCGTCGCTGTTTCTTCGGCCTCGCGGCAGCTTGCCAGCAAAATAATCAAGAAGAAGAAAAGGGTCAGATGAAGTCGCGCTTTGTAGTTCATATGTGCCTCCTGCAATGTCAAATGAGAACATTTGCTGCTGATATTATAGACGAAATGGGGATCGGCCGTGCAACCAACAACGTATGGCAAACTGATGATTTCCCTATGCTGGGTTTTATCTATCCTGGTGGTGTGGTTATGGTGAGTGAGAGTACGGCAACTGTTGAACGGGTTAGTATTCTGCTGGACTGGATGCCTACTTGGAACTAGCTAGCGGGAGCCAGCCTGAAAATTCAGCCGAAAATAGGTACAATAGCTACCAATACCAGTCTGGAGACGATAAAGATCATACTTGCTGAGGGCCTAAATTCCAAATAACCACTTCAGGTCAGGCCGGTTTAGTTCAATAGAGACTATGTGTAACCTCAATACCCTTCTTTCGCTTAAAATTTTTGAAGTTAAGCAAATTCATCCCCTGCATATGGGGGAAAGTGAACAGCAACATCCATATATGGATCGGTTTTTCAATGTCAGATAATTCAACAATTACCAGATCGCAACATATGGGGGTGACAACCTGTTTTTACCCATATTTGCGGGGCCAATTTAAGCGAACGTAGGG
>JAAEOP010000853.1 GCA_024223125.1 Chloroflexota bacterium | reverse complement strand
GCGGAGACATTGCCGAACCGGGGGCTGGATCAGGACAATGCTCACATGACTATTTCCAACCAGCCAGATTACACCATCCCCGGCGTGTTAAACCGGGGCTATGGCGCTTTTAATCTGACGGGGTTGATGGTGCTGGATACGTTTTTGCGGAATGTGATAATACCGGAGCTGGAATAGGGCTGTTTTGTTGAAACATGATTAATGCTCAATTTATCACCCCATTTGTCCAGCGCTGGCTGCAATCTAGCCGTGTCCCTCAAGTGCTGCATATTTTTGAGCGGGTGGTCAATCTTTGTAATGAACGGGAGGAGATCATATCTTTGGTAATGCCGGAGGTGGGACGGGGGCCATTTTCGGTGGGGGTGGCAGGGGCACGGCCGTTTCCCGATTTCATCCAACCCCATCTGCCGGTACACATTTCTCCCCGTACCATTCAAATTGGTTCTTTTGTGGTGGATGTGCGACCGGCGACCGTGTGGCAGCCCCGTGTCAATTGGGAAGATGTGCGGGTGAAGTCGGCCGTGTGGCAACCTTATCTGCCCGCGATGCAAACCATCTTAGAGCGGCATCGTCAAACATTGGGCGCGGAGAATATGACCGTGCGCCAACGGCAAGAAGTGGGACTGGCTGAACTCATAAATGGAATCGCCCAACAGAATGTAGAACAGGTACGGGTTGGCACGCTCAAATTGGCCGGTTTAGGCCGTGGTTTAACCCCGGCAGGGGATGATGTATTGGTAGGGGTTATGTATGGTTTATGGTCCAGTCAACTAAAGGAACAGGTACGGCCGTTAGTGAGGGTGATTGTGGAAACGGCCGTGCCCTGCACGACCACACTTTCGGCGGCCTGGTTGTGGGTGGCCAGCCGGGGGGAGGCGGTGGAAGCGTGGCACGAGTTTAGCCTGGAGTTGGCCGCCGGTAGTGGGCAATGGGTGGAACCGATGGCTCGTATTTTGGCCGTGGGACATAGTTCGGGGGTAGATGCTTTGTGGGGGTTTACGGCCGTGATGGTCCAGAATGGGTTATAATAGGCCCATAACTCGCAAATTTCATTCATATCTATACAGATACCTCTTGGCTGTCATGCCCGCGAAGGTGGGTATCCAAATGACGTGTATAGTTAGAACTTGAGTACATTCGACAGCATGGTTCTAGTCAGGAGGCTTTTACTTTTGGGAAAACTTTTATGGTAACCATTCAGGTGCCCGGCACTTCATTACCAAGTCTACTGGAGTAGCACACTCTTTTATAAGTGCCGGGCACCTTGGGGGAGTGAATGGTTACCTTTTATGCAGCCGTCGGTATAAATATCAATGAATGAGGAAGTAATGGAAACTGTCAGGTCTATCGTTATCTGGCGCCGAAGGAGTGACTGTGGAAGATAAAAGTCAGGCATCAAATCTTGTTATCCGTCACTATAAACCTGGCGACCTTGAAGCTTGCCGGTATCTTTGGTTTGAACTGACAGATTGGCATAGAGACCTTTATAACAGCCCAACCATTGGCGGAGAGAATCCTGGCCTTCTCTTTGACGAACATCTCACCCTGGTGGGGGCGGACAATATCTGGGTGGCTGAAGTTGACGGGAATGTGGTTGGTTTAACTGGCTTGATTTCTGATGTGGATGAACCGGAATTGGAGCCAATTGTTGTCAATTCTTCATATCGTGGTTTGGGAATCGGCCGTCGTCTGATTGAGACTGTTATGGAGGCAGCACGGCAAAAGGGTGTGCGCCAATTAAAGGTACGGCCGGTAGGACGCAATGAACAAGCCATCCAATTTTTTCATGAACAAGGATTTAATGTCATTGGTCATATTGAATTATTCCAAGACATCAATGCCGCTAACCAGGATGTTTGGCGGGATGGAGAGAAGCTTGCCGGCAAGAACTTCAAAGTATGACTGCCCTGAAAGAAGCCACGAATTACATGAATGGCACGAATTTGAGGTAATGAGGAGTGAGTGAGATGGAAAAATTTACGGCCATGAACGGGTAGACGATTGGTGGGTCGCCTTCGTTGAGGAGTTGCCTGGAGCTAACACCCAGTTGGACAGACGCTGAGATTAATCCTTTGCAACGTTGCGAAACCTTGATCCTTTCTGAAGAACAAAAGCAGCAGTTTGTGCTGTTTAGCTTGAAAAATATTAATTGAGTTGGAATAAACGAGCCGATAAACCGAATAGGAGATAAACCATGATTTCCTCTGACCGCGTTGTGCGAACGACTTGCCCCTACTGTGGGGTGGGCTGCCAGATGGATTTGAACATGAAGGATGAGTATATTTATGCTGTAACGGCTCCTTTTGCGGCCGCGCCCAATTATGGCATGTTGTGTGTGAAGGGGC
>JAAEOP010000852.1 GCA_024223125.1 Chloroflexota bacterium | reverse complement strand
GCAATTCAGTCAATTGACCGCGAACACGTAACCGAGCCAGGGGTAGATTTGGATCTTCACGGGTGGCGATAACCAGGTGCATCTGTGGTGGTAGATAATCGAGCAAGAAGGTGAGCGCATCATCAATTGATTGGGATTCGATGATATGGTAATCGTCGAAGATGAGAACTACATCATCGGGGAATGTGGTTATTTCATTGAGTAAGGCAGTCAGAACGATCTCAATGTTGACTGTTCCTGGGGATTGAAGGGCGGCTAATACGTCTTTGCCAATATTGCTGTCAATGGTTTGCAGGGCGGCGACGAAGTAGGTCAGAAATCGAGGCAGGTCGTTGTCACCTTCGTCTAATGAAAACCAACACAAATGCGGAGTGCGGAATGGGGAATGGGTAGTGGTTGATTCCGAAATCCGCGTTCCCCAATCCACAATCAAGGTCGTTTTGCCAAATCCGGCTGGGGCGGAGATGAGGGTGAGTTTGCAGTCTTGTTGAATCCCTTGATTAAGTTTTTTGATGAGGTGGGGGCGGGGGATAAGGGACGGCCGTAGCCTAGGAATATACAGTTTCGTTTGCAGCAAGTCGCCAGACATGGGGACATTATAAATCCCATCCATTACAAATGATTCTCCAATTTTACATAGCGGAAGCAGGCTCAGAATCTGCGGGGGCGAATCGTTTTTGTGCCCCCAAGCGAAGATGCAGCGCGTAAAATCCTGAGACGGAAATAAGACAAAGTATCCCTCCCCAATACCAAAGCAGATTGGGATTGTAGTTGTCGAGAATCAATCCTGCTAAACCAGGCCCGATGGTCGCGGGGATTGCCCAGGCGAGGCTAAAAATCGCCATATAACGGCCGCGCATATCTTCGGGAGCAAAGTTGGCGGCGAGGGCTTGACTAACGGGCATAATGATCATCTCGCCAATGGTGATGATGACGACTGCACTCATAAACCAGATATATGTACCCCGTAGTGTAAGGGTGTAAATTGAGCCGTTGAGAGAAGATAAGGGATCGAAACCGAACATGACGAAGCCCACCGCGTAGAAAAACGCGCCCAGAGCCATCATCTTGAAGGGAGAACGATATTTGATGCGGCGCGTTGTCCAAAATTGGAGCAAGATAACGGTGACCGCGCTGGTCGTCATCAAAAAACCGTAACCTTGTGGGGCGATGCTGTGATTATCGCGCAGGTAAACGGAGAGGGAGTTGTACATCTGCTGGTAGACCAGGCCCATCATAATTGAGGCGACGATAAACGCCATGTAAGCCCAATTCCGCATGACCACAGAATAACCCTTAAAAGTTTGCAGCATGTTCTCAGCTTTGCTTTCTGCGCTTCCTTTTGGTTTCGTTTCGCTAATTAAAAAGTAGAAAAGAATAGCTACAACAGAACTGATAATGGCATCGGTGACGAAGAGAGCAAAATAGGAGCGGTGGGCAACGAATCCGCCGATAATTGGACCAATCATCCATGCCAAATTAGCGACCACACGCAAAATACCAAATCCTTCAGCACGTTGTTTTTCGGGCAAAATGTCGGCAATCATGGCCTGATGAGCAGGCCCAGCGATGCTGGAGAACAGCCCCACAACGACAGCCAGCGGGTAGAGCATGGCGAGTTCGTTGACTAATCCGAGCGAAAGCGTGCTAAATGCGCTGAAAATCAATCCAAAGAGGATCAATTTACGGCGGCCGAATTTATCTGTCAGTGCGCCGCCAAGCATATTGCCGACCATCCCGAAGATGGAGAATATTCCTAGCACAATGCCTGCTTGCGTCATCCCAACGTCAAATTTCCAGGTGATATAGAGGCTGAAAAAGGGGAAAAGCATCGTCCCGCCGACGCGGTCGATGAATGAAACGCCGACTACCAGCCAGAATTTTGGGGAGTATTCGTGATAGATGTTTTTTAGTCGAGTGAGCATAAATTTCCTTCCAGACCGCGCCAATTCCCATAAGGAATATCTCTAAACCATCTGCGGGGCAAAGACAAGGGTGAGTTTGCCGCCTAATCTAGCGTTGATCTTTTCGATAGGTGGGGCAGGGGACGAGGGCGTGCCGTTGGCGACCTATTGGTCGCTAAGGCACATACAATTTCGTTTCCAGCAAGTCGCCAGACATGGATACATTATGGGGGATAATGGTAGAGTTCACTAAACGACAAGTCACTCAGAGGTGACCAAAAATAAATTATGAACTCTTTGCGTTCAATTTTCTCCATTCATCGTGCAGTAAACCCATGAAGATCACATCCCAGCGTTCTCCCTCACGATGAACGGCCTCAAAGATGCGTCCTTCCACTTTATAGCCAACCTTTTCGTAAGCGCGGATGGCGCGCGTGTTGTAAGCGAAGACATTCAGCGTCAGGCGGTGCAAACCAAGTTCTTCAAAAGCATAGCGGGCGACGATATGCATCGCATCTGTCCCGCAGCCTTTGCTCCAGTACGCACGTTCACCAATGCCAATTCCGACCCAACTGTTACCATTATGCCAGGAAATGCCATCCAACCCGACAAAGCCAATGGATTTGTCACCATCGAGGGTGCGGATCATGAACTCAATGCCCTCAAATGTCCTTGCTTTTTGCTGTTTTTCGAGCCATTCTTGAGTCTGTCCTGCGCTCCACAAGCGGACGGGATCACTGTCAAGCAGGCGGGCATATTCGGTATCACGCCGCCAGGAGGCCATGCGTTTAGCATCTTTTTCTGGCTCCATTGCCACCAAGCGGACTTTTTCTCCGCGATAGATATCTTTATTCATCATTTAATCCTTTTTGCCAATCCGCAGCCAACATGCCAAAGTGGAGACTATCCCAGCGCCGGCCATAGCGGTAGACCGCTTCGCGGTGGCGGACTTCCTCTGCAAATCCCATTTTTTGTAGTACGGCGACCAAACCATCGTTATAGTCTTGTGTTGTCAAGCTCAATCGGTGCATTTGCAGCTCGTGAAAGACATACCGCTGCATCAAAGCCAAGGCTTCTTCTGTATATGTTTTGCTGTATTCGGCAAGCTCCTTCATATTTATTTTCATGTAGGCAGCGCCGTTGCTCCAGTCTACCCAGCCCAGGCCGATGATGCCCAGTAGTTCGGTCTCATCTAGCGTGCGAATGCCAAACCAGAATGAGTTCCGTTTTTCATCAGCTTCCTTAAGGAGTTCGTCAAGCATCTTTTTGGCTTGAGCAACAGACATGGGATGAGGCGGCGTGTTCTCTTGGAGGGGGAGGTAACGGCCGTCTTGTGTCCAGGCAGCAAGGGCGGGCGCATCTTCTTTCGTATCAAGCGCGGTTAGGCGGATTGTTGTGGCGTTAAACAGAGAAGTTTGTTTCATGGGTACATTATAATGGAAAAGGGGATGATTAGGCTAGAGAGTGAGAGGGGAAACTAAGCCAGGAAAAAGGGGGATTGGCCGATCGAGCCAGCGTGACCGTTTCGTAGAATAGGCACTTCGACCAGCGTGTGTTGCCAGCCAGCGCTGCCAGGTGGCAATGAGACCTTGCTCATTGAGCGGTTGGTACGCTTTGACAACCAGGTCGGCTGCCTGTTGCCACTCGTTGGCCTGGATGGCGTGGGTAACAGCCGGTTGATGAGATGGGGGCGGGGGATGAGAAACGGCCGTAACCGAGGAACATACAATTTCGTTTGCAGTAAGTCGCCAGACATGGACGTATTATAATGGAAAGGGGGGTGGTAGGGCTAGAGAGTGGGGGGGGAAACGGCCGTTTTCCAACACGAATGGAGTCATTTTTGCTCAAGCTAACGACCAAATTCACTGAGTTGAACACCGCTCACGAAACTCCAACAATCAGACAAGTCCGCAGGTGTTCAATCCAGTACAATGATTGGTTAGCTGGCTTTGACCATGATGTTTGTTTGTACAACCGACTCCGCCAATCTGATTGCCGACAATATTCATTTTAGCCCGTTTGGTTGTCACTTGATTGTACATAACGCCTGTCGTATCTCGCCCAAGTGATAAGCTGTATGCGCCAAAATCGCAAGTGACGCGCCTATATCATCCTCTCCTTCCCAGATGTCAAGACCCTTCATAGCTCTCAAGACATGCTGGTGTGTTTCCTTCAATTCCTTCTTCAGGGTTTCCCATTCATCCGCAGTTACTTCCTTCAACTGCCAGCTTTTTTCCCAGTCTATTTTGCCTATCTCCTGCTTTTGTAAGCTTCCTTTAAGCAGTACTTCAAGATAAAAACGAACATGCTCCACTTGGGTAGCAATACTGGCACATTTTTCTGAGACTGGACGAGAAGCCTCCTCAGCAGAAATTGTATCCAATGTCTCGAAAAACGATGTTCCTCTATCAAGATAAATACCTTGAACTCGCTCGAATGTTTCCTCAAGTAAATCAAAGAGTTCCTTCTTAAAACTTTCCGTCTCAATTTGTTTAGTCATGTATTCTCGATTCTTCTCAATTTGATATATTCTGGCAGTAAACAACAAAATGCCTTAGCCAAGTTAAGCTAACATCTTACTATGGTTAGTTAAACGATATAATAATGGAATAATATCTTGTTATTTTGTGATTCACAAAAATAGGGTGGGGATATGTTACTCAAATCTAGGAAATTGTTTGATCGGTTATGTGGTTGAAGGGGGCAACGGCCGTTACCCATCAGCTAAAATTGTCGTGTGGGGAAAACGGCCGTTACCAATTAACCTCATACCAAACGACCACCCCATCTCTAACAACCACTGCAATAGTTTTTGCTCCCGCTCGGCGCTGTCATTAACGGCCGTT
>JAAEOP010000851.1 GCA_024223125.1 Chloroflexota bacterium | reverse complement strand
GTCACGCACTGATTCAGCTCGCCTAATCTTATATTTGTTCTTCAATTGTACTCTCCATGTAACTATTCAGCCGAGGCCAGATGAAGCCGAAAAAAGGGGTGCATGGGGGTGTTTCACACCCCCATGCACCCCTTTTTTCGAGAATTTCTCCGTCTGCTGAGTAGTTACCTCTCCATGTAAAAAAGTATGGCGTTGGCCACCGCTAACGATTGTAACAAAAGCCAGCAATTCGCGCCGTATTTTATCCGCACGAACTCGGGTCGGGCTGCAACCAAACTAACTTGCCAGAAATCAAAACCATGCTGTGATAAAATCAGAACATGTCGAGAGAAAATTTGTTCAATTACAGAGTTGCCATTCAGGACTTCAAACGCGCACGCAAACAGGCTGCTGTGCAACAGTTAATGGCGCGCCTGACGGGGAAATCGACCGAGTTGCTCGCATACAACTATGTGCGTCAGCATTTAGGGGAGGCAAATACAATTGAGCGAGGGCTTCAGGAAATTCCATTAGACGCCATTGTGGGGAGTATGAGCCGCTATGATGATTTTACGCGTGATTTTTTGCCAAAGAAAGACAGCGATCAAGAACGCTGGGCCAGAGTTAAAACTGCCGTTCTCAACATGAGGGGCATGGAGCCAATTGATGTATACCAAATAGGGGAAGTTTACTTTGTGAGCGACGGACATCATCGCGTCTCTGTTGCCAAGCAGTTGGGGACGCGTACCATTTCAGCCCGTGTTATCGAGATCAAAACCAGTGCACCGCTTGCCATTGATGATGATTTAGACGAGGTGATTTGCAAAGCGCGCCATGTTGAGTTTTTGGAAAAGACAAGATTAG
>JAAEOP010000850.1 GCA_024223125.1 Chloroflexota bacterium | reverse complement strand
CGCCCTTCCGGGTGTCCCTGCGGGAAGCCAAAGGCCCGGAACTCGTGCCCCCACACGTCCTCCGCCGGGGAAACAAAGTGGGCGGGCGCGGCTCCGGCAGGCGGGGCGGTCTGCAACTCTACAACGGCGATGTCGTCCCCGCCATTGCTGCGCCGGGGCAGCCAATGAATGACGCGCCCCCGGAGGGTTGTGCCGGGCGCGGCCAGGGGGAAGTCGAACGCGACCTGCGCGGCCGCGTCCGGGCGTTCCTGGGCATCTGCGTGCCGCCCCAGCGCGTCGTTGACCACGTGGGCGCAGGTGATGACGTGCCGCGGCCCGACCAGCACTCCCGCCCCTACGGGGAAGTTGGCTGGTCCGCGCACAAATCGGACGATGGATTTTTTGAGGGGTTCGCTCATGAGCTTTCTCTGCGGGGGTATCTGACCCGTCCTGAATTTTTGGTAATGGCCTAAATTGACTGGCACTGATAAATACGCCAGGTGACTGTCACTTGCAAAACTTCCCAAAGCTACAAAAATACCTGGTTTTGGGCGCTAAGTGAATGTCCAAAAACAACTTTCTGAATGAAACCCGAAAGGTTTTTGGAAACTGCCGGATAAACACAGGTTTTAGGCTGCCAAACGCCCCTTTTCCTCAAGGATGCGCTGAAAACCTTTCGGGTTTGGCAAAGTAAAAACGGGAACCTAATTCTGGACAGTTACTAAGCAGGGCTACTTTGATCTCGTAAAGTGACAGTTGTTGTCAACGATTTAAATGTGTACCAATTTCCTGGTGGCTGCCGCGAGGGGCAATCTGTTGTTGTAATTATAAGTGCGTTTTCTCTTTTCTTTGCATCTCTTCGCGGCCTTTGCAGTTAAAAAAGCGGCAGTCAGTTGCTCTCGGACATCATTTGAGCGCTCACGGACCTAACACCACCTGCTGCAAATCGGCGAACAGCGTGGTTTGCTCAATTGTGGATACGTTGCTCAAAACGACGATGGTAAACCCATGCTGCGGGTTGTGCAGCGCAACCGCCGAGTAGCCGGGGATGGTGCCGGTATGCCCGAACAACGCTTCCCCGCCAATGATGAGATTCCGCGTCCCCAGGCCGTACCCGGCTTGCAGCGGCACGTCTTCGTCGGGCGCGTCGATGGTGGTCATCATTTGGGCGATCGTTTCGTCTGCCAGCCATTGCGCGCGAAACAGCGCGTGAAAGAACCCCGCGGCATCCGGCGCAGAAGCCGCAATCCCGCCCGCGCTGTACCCCCCGCTTTCGAGCGAGGTGCGGAACGCGGTCAGATTGCGTTTGCCCAAGTTGAAGATCGTCTCGTCGTACCCGTTGGCGAAGATCAGGCTTTTGGAATAGGCCGGATAATAAATGCGCTCCAGCCCCATTTGCCCGGCAGCATCCCCCAGCAACTCCCCGTAAGATTTGCCCGTCGCTTTCTCAAGTATGATCCCCAACACAAGGAAATTGGTATTAGAGTATTCGTGGCGCGAACCCGGCTCGAATTTGAGCGGCTGATCTTCGGTGATTGCCAGCAGTTCTTCGGGCAGCCATTGTTTTTCCGGGAGACCAAAATACGCCAGCAAAAAGGGCATGTCTTCGGTGTAGTTGGGCAGCCCGCTGGTGTGGCGCAGCAGCATTTCGATCGTGATCCCGCCCCCGTCCAGGTGCGCGATCCACTCGCCAACCGTATCGTCCAGGCGCAGCGTCCCAGCTTCGACCTGCTCCATGACCAACGCGGCGGTAAACGTTTTCGTGACACTGCCGACGTAAAGATGGTGCGCCAGCGTGAGTGGGCAGGCTTGCGCGTCATTGGCATAGCCCGCCGCGCCCTGCCACTGCGCGCCGTCCGGCAGGATAACGGAGGCCTGCAGCCCAACGTTGCCGTGGGTCTGGCTGTATGCCTCCAGGGTGGCTTGCAGTTGGGCGGCGATAGCCAGTTCGCTCGCGCTGCTTTGCGCCTGTCCGTCGGGCAGGCAAGCAGTGTCGTTCCGAGCGGCGAGATACCCCACATAAACTCGAAAGCCAATCGCGAAAACGAGCAACGTGAGCAAAAGAATGAGCGCTATTTTTCGTAAACGACGTGATTTCATGCACTCTCCTGGTTCTGATAGAACTTGTGGTTTTCATACAAAGGGATTGCCCGTAAATAACTTGGGACATATCCAGTCAAAAACTGGGCAATCCTTAAGGTTTGTTCAGTTTTTAGCCTCTCAAACCCAAAGTGAGCATCCAAGAATAAGTTCCTGCCAGACCTGACAGGTTTTGCGATATTCCGCCTGGTTTGAGCGCAGCCAATGAAAACCTGTCAGGTCTTAATCGGGAAGTGATTTTTAGACGCTCACAAATCAATGAATTCATTCTTCTGGGATGACGCCGAGGAAAATATTTGTGCGTCCGGGTTGGTAGGGGACCCGATACAGATTCTCATCCCAAACCCCATCTCCCTCCGCAGATGCTGGCCGCCAGCCAGTCGGGAGGGGGATAGCCACCGCCCCGCAGCTATTGCCAAGGTTGGCTGCCGCCTCCCCGCCCGAATTGGTGGAGACCAGCAGGTTGCCGGTCACAATGTCGAAGGGCGCGCCCCACGGCAGGCCGGGGTCAAGGGAGAGCATCTCGCCTGCCAGCGGTATCTCGCCAGTTTGGTAAACGCCATCCTGATTTTCGTCGTGCCAGAGCAAGATGTATAAATCGGCGAGGCCGGGTTGCGGGGCGGTGGGGGCAAAGCCAAACGCGGCCTTTCTCCCGGCTTCGACTTCCGTCGGGGTAGTGGCTTCGTAACCGCACGGGGGGAAGGCGGCCAGATCGAAAAAGTGGGTGTAGCTGGCGGCGATGTGGGCCTGACCGTCCGCGTCGGTGAGTTTGGCGGTGAACGTCATCATGCCGTGGATGTTGGAACGGGCGGCGATCAACACGTCGGGGATGGCTATCTCTCCGGGGTCACGTTTCCCGTCGCGGTCCGCGTCCAAAAAGGTCTCGATTTGGGCCGTTTTGTCCCTTTCTTTCTGTGAGCCTGGGGCAAGGCCCCCACAAGCCGCCAGCAAAAGGCTGGCTAGCAGGATGAGGAGGAGAAGACGGATATCTTTGGGAGGCTTTGAACTGCTGTCCAGCACGGTTTCTTCTTTGATTTCGTCGACGCACACCATGTAGCCGTCTAGCTCGAACCATTCGTTTTGTTTGTGAATTGTCATGCATTTGCTCCGGGGAAATTCACAATAACGCTTCCTTGTGATGACCAGTTTCGTGGGTCGTCTGGCTGAGAATATTGACCAACATGACCAGGATAAGCAGTGAGGGTCATTCACCTTCAATATGTAATTTTACAACGTACCACACACCATCTTTTTGAGCCAAAAATGAAACGCTGTCGGGGGTATTGTAAATATTGTATTGTGCTCTGGTTAATGCACAACAACTGCGATTGTAGTGTTCTACATAATCATAAGAAAGCGGCAAGGATTGGCCATCGTAGGAAATGTATACAGCACCCATTTGACGATAAAAGTAGAATGGTTTTCCACTTAATAATCGCCAGTTAAAAATCTCATCTGCCCCAATAGACAAGTTTAGCATCTCCCCATCAATAATCACTTTGTCGTTTAATTCCATTACCCAATGATCTTGATACTCAGATAACCACATAGGCGACGGATAAAATGCCGGCCCAAATTTATTGATATTTAAAGGCAGTGCGATTTCTCCATCAATAACCACGTTGACCTTGAATGTATCTTTTGTGAATTGCAAGGTGACAAGCTGATCTCCGATATAAAACGGAGCAAACCAACATCCTCTAAAATCCTTTCTATCCAAAACCTCCACTTGCCCGTCGCTCACAATCCGGCAAGTAGAACCCTGTAATACTGGAAGTACAAAATCATCGCCGGATTGATTTATTGAAAGTGGCATAAACCAAAACCAGTTAACGGCATGCAATAGAACTTGCCCATCCTTAGAAAGGGTATATTTGACGTCCCAATCCCCAAATTCTTTGAGTTCTAAACGATAGCCAAATTGAGCAAGTTTCTCATTTGTTAGCTGCAATTGTTCTTCATCAAATTCCGCATAATTTGTGGCGTTGGAAGACCACCATTGGACTCTATCGTTTGGGTCAGCCAGTACAGCATCCGAAGTTACAAGCACTTCCTCGTAGGAAATATCACCAAATCTACCTTCCAGAGCTATTGAAACATTTCCTGCTTCAGGCGTATTTACTTCTTGGGCATCGAAATAAAAGTTTTGATGCCACGTCGGTTTACTAAGCACTTTTACCTTTTTGTAAAGATCATCATTCATCACCCATAACACAGCCATGTTGTGGTTGTCTATTGGTTCATTCAGTAAAGTTACATAGGCTGCTTGCAAATTGGAGGTGACGACAGATTCATTTTGGGTAAAAATCAAACAATCATTTCCAAAATAGGGAACGATAATTGCATCTTCTCCAAAGCGTTCCGGGTATTGAAAGGCTAACAATTCACATACATTAGATGGATTTGTTTGCATAGGCAAAAGTTCTATTTCAACAAAGCCATCTGCCCCGCTATAGCGAGTTTTGCTCTCCTTCTCCCAATGACAAGGGTAGCTTACTAGCAATGAACTAACTTCAAACGTTGCACATGGTGTCGGCGTCAGCGTCATTGTTGGCAAAGGTGTTTCTGTAGGTTGGGGCGTTTTGGATGGTGTGGGCGTTTCAGTGTTGGTCAAAGATGGGGTAGGTGTAAAAAATGCTGGTTCAGTAGATGTGCTGCCATTATCCACATCTAACCGGGGTTCACCCGTGTTTATTTTTGCCCCCAATTGGCAAGACGTCCCCCCAAGCGCCAGACATACAAAAACAATTATGGAAAGAATGGTATGAGAGTATTTCATATTGTTGAAAGAGATTCTTGATGTCGTTTACGTATCATCACAATCGCAAAACCAAGCAAAATTTCGAGAGCAGGAAGCCCGTAAATCCCCCAAGTGGGCGGGTTGCTCCAATTGCCCTCGAATAACAGCCAAATCGAGTTATACGCAAAATGAACGGGAAAGATGAGCAGAAATATCATCCCTGATGAGTAGCGCACGCTCCCCCAGAGCCAGCCCGTGATGGTTTTGGATACTATGCCGCTAAGCCCCTGGCG
>JAAEOP010000849.1 GCA_024223125.1 Chloroflexota bacterium | reverse complement strand
TCTGGTGGATGACCAATCTTCTTACTCTGCGGGTTTGGATGATGAGTTGACTGTTTTGTTGGAAGATGCCGGCGTAACGGTTGAACGAGCTTCGGTAACGCAGGAAGAGACAGACTTCTCTTCGATTGCTACGGCCGTAGTCGCTGCCGGTTCTGATGTTGTTTTCTTCCCCAGCCAGATTGAGGCGCAGGAAGGAACATTGGCTGTGCAACTGCGAGAGCAGGGTTATGAAGGCATCTACTTCCTGGCTGATGGCGGCTTCTCATTGGGTTGGGTAGATGCGGCCGGAGACGCGGCCGAAGGCACATACGTCACCTTCTTTGCCCCCGATCCCAATCTTGTGCCTACGATGGCGCCATACAATGAACTGTATGCCGCACAGGTCAGTGAAGAGTTTGGCGCATTTGGCGGCGCGGCCGGCTTCGCAGCTTACATCGCTCTGGATGCGGTTGAAACTTGTGTGGCCGCTGGAGATGTTTCTCGTGCTTGTATCGTGGATGCCCTGACCAACATCAATCTGGAAACCACACCATTAGGCGTCCCCGTTGCCTTCGGTGAAGGTAATCAGGCGGAAGGCAGCGCTTTCTTCCTGTTCCAGGTCCAGGATGGCGCGTTCCAACTGCTTGAACAATAGTTTTAGAGAGAAGACCTGACGGGTTTTGCAAAACCTGTCAGGTCTAGGCTTTGAGATTGGAGATTGGAGATTGTAGTTGTCTGGCCTTGATCTCTGATCTCCAATCTTTGTTTTAGGGAGTTTGTAACGCAAACTGTCAGTGTCGCGAACAAGCTAACAGCTTGTTAGATCACAGAGTACATATCATGAATGAATCTCTTTATCATGAACCTGTTTCAATCAATAATCCTGCGTTCATATCACTTATCGATACTCACTTGGCAAAAGGCGAAGTAGTCATCGCCTTGGTTCGCTATGCAAATCGGGGCGGCGGTGGAGACAAATTTTTACTTCATTCAAAAAAGGAATTTAGTGACCTTGTTGGCGGATTAAACCCTAAGACATCCCTTTCTATTTTTTTTGAAAGCGCATTCCCTCTTATAGGAAAAGCAGACACCTCTATGATGAACCGGGCTATCGAATTATTTCAAGAAGAATATGAAGAGTATGAAGGCATAAATATCATTAAATTGAATCGAGTAGATTCTACTGAGAGCGACCAATTTACATTCTTAAGTACTGAGAAAAAGATACGAGCTTGGTTCCAAAAACAAAGTGGGGCAGATGTGCTAATCGGCATAATGAACTTTTGGCAAGATAATAACGAACATATTGTCACAGTTTATGTTCCGGACATTGATGGTATAGTGAGACCGGGTGCATATTGAGAAATAATATGCGATTGAGGCAGATTGTAATGCTATTAATCTTTGAATTACGGTAGCAAGTTAACAAGCTCACATTCGATTGCAACATCATGCGCCTACCCGCAATCGGTACATTTATGAGTGTTCAAAGGGAAGGAGAAATATGGCAGAATTCTTAGACCTATTACCGCAAACATTGGTTAATGGCCTGACGTTGGGCAGTGTGTACGCCCTCATCGCTTTGGGTTATTCGATGGTTTACAGTATTTTGAAGCTGCTAAACTTTGCTCATGGCGACATTTATATGATTGGTGGCTACCTGGGTTATGGGGCGTTGATCTTAATGTCTACGGAGGAGGGGTTGTTGATTCCAGCGGCCGTAATCATCGTTGTCATGCTGCTTGTAGCCATGGTGGGAGCTGGGTTGGTCAGTGTGGCGGTGGAACGGTTTGCTTATCGGCCGCTGCGCTATGCCCCTCGTATTGCCCCCCTCATCAGCGCGTTGGGCGTCTCCTTTATTTTGCAAAATATGGTGCAGATTACGGTGAGTCCACGACCGTTGAGCTACGGCAGCGGCACACTTATTCCCACCAATGCCGTTTTCAATGTGTCTGATTTGCGGGTGCATTTCTCCCGACTTCTGGTCATCGGCACGTCGTTGGTCTTGATGCTGGGGCTAACCTATTTTGTGCGTAGTACGCGCCTGGGTCGGGCTATGCGGGCTGTTTCGATGGATTTGGATGCAGCCCAAATGATGGGCGTCAATGTGGATCAGGTGATTGTGGCTACCTTTTTTATTGGCGCGGCTCTGGCGGGTGCGGCCGGGGTGCTGGTGGGTATTGTCTTTTTCAATATCCGGCACACGATGGGGTTTTTGGCCGGATTGAAGGGTTTTACGGCCGCCGTCATCGGCGGTATCGGCAGTATTCCAGGAGCGGCATTGGGCGGCTTACTGTTGGGATTGGCGGAAGCGTTTGCCAGTGTCTACATCTCCATTACCTTTAAGGATGCCATCGCCTTTGTACTGTTGCTGATTTTCTTGCTGCTGCGTCCCAATGGGTTGATGGGCAAGCCGACGATTCAGAAGGTGTAATGATGAGCAACGCAGACGAAACAAACACAGAAACGCCAGAATCAGCGCCCCAAAACGGCCCCAAAATTGGGACAGATGAATGGGTGGCTCAGGTTGAGGAACGACGCCAGGAACACAGCGGGCCCTGGGGAAAATTTGTTGGCTGGTGGGATCGGGTTCCGAACAACGGCCGTTACGCCTTCTTCCTTTTCCTCGCTTTATCCATGCCCGTTCTTACGGGAACTGAACTGTTTTTGGACGCGGCCGGCATTTCCAATAATGCCTTTATTTTACGTACTGGAGTGCGCTTTCTAACCTTTGCCGTTTTAGCTATCGGGCTGAATGTTGTTGTCGGCTATGCCGGTTTGCTCGATTTGGGCTACATCGCTTATATGGGCATTGCCGGTTATTTGTACGCCTACATGTCCTCCGAATTTGTGGTTATTACCGGATTGGTTCCCGGTGGATTGGCTGTTCCGGCCATTATCAGTATTCCCCTGATTATTATTCTGACGGCTTTGGTAGGTTGGGTGATTGGCACAGTTTCTATCCGGCTGGCAGGGGATTACTTTGCTATTGTGACGTTGGGATTTGGCCTGGTATTTACGCAGTTGGCTTTGACAATGACCCGTGTCAAGTTGCCCTGGACGGAACGGGCGGTAGACTTCACGCGCGGCCCAAATGGCATCAACCGAGTGGATAACATCTCCTTATTTGGCTTTACCTTTGAGACGACAGAACATTATTATTACCTCTTCCTGGTGCTGCTCGTTTTGGTTTTTGTTGTGGTAAATAATCTGAATAAATCCCGTACCGGCCGTTCCTGGCGAGCTTTGCATGATGATGAATTAGCGGCCGAAGTGATGAGCGTTCCCACACGCTATATGAAGGTTTTGGCCGTCATTATCGGGGCTGGTATTGCCGCGTTGGCCGGTTCGGTAGACACAGCCTTTCAAGGGAATGTGGTTCCCAACCCCCGATACAGCGCCCTGACGCTTATCAATTTGTATGCGATGGTGGTGTTGGGCGGTTTAGGCAGTTTGCCGGGAGCGATTTTAGGAGCCTTTATTTTTACAGTGCTGCCGGAAGCGTTACGCAGTATTCAATTTGCCGGATTTCTCTTTTACGGGGTGGGCATTTTAATGCTGTTCTTTTATTTGAAGCCGAAGCGGTTTTTGTTGTTGATGGGCGGTACAATTATGGGCGGGTTGGCGGTGAAGCTGCTGGTTTCGGTCATCGCGCCCCAATTCGACGCCGGTTATCCTGAAGCTGGCTCTGTTCTCAATCAGGTTATCCAGGGCTGGCTCATTATTCCGCCTAACTTCTCTACGGTGGGCAATGTGGTTACGATTGCGGCCGTGGGGATGATGTTGTTAACGGCCGTTATCAAACCTCCCTGGCGCTGGATCACGCTGGGTGTCACCATTTATATGGCCACCTTTGCCTGGGAAACACGATTAGCCATCGAACCGGCAGCGACCCGCATTTTGGTTGTGGGCTTTACGTTGGTTTTGTTGATGATTTTTCGACCGCATGGCATTTTGGGCAAACCAGAAGTGAGGGTGGTGTAATGACAACCTATCTGGATATACAAAAACTTAGTGTCGCTTTTGGCGGTTTGCAGGTGATTAGAGACCTCAACTTCACTGTGGGCGAGCAGGAAATCGTAAGTATTATCGGGCCAAATGGGGCCGGTAAATCTACGACGCTTAATCTAATTACAGGCATCAATCCACCCGATGAAGGGGACATCCTTTTCAAAGGAGATTCTATTGTGGGGATGCAGCCGCATGATATTACGGGGCTGGGCATTGCCCGCACCTTCCAAACGCTGCGTGTTTTTCTGAACATGAGCGTGATCGAAAATGTAATATCTGCGGCTTATTGTCAAACCAAAGGTAATTTGTTTTCGGCCGTGTTCCGCACATCGTCTTGGCGCAGGGAGGAGGAGCGTATACGTGCCGAAGCAGAGGAGAAACTGGCCTTTTTTGGCAGCCGGTTAAAGGGATACCGTTATGATCAACCAGCGTACAGTCTCTCTTATGCCAACCGCCGCCGCCTGGAAATTGCTCGGGCGATGATGACCAGCGCCACGATGTTGCTGCTAGATGAACCGGCGGCTGGTATGAACCCCAAAGAGACGGCCGAAATAACAGAACTAATCGCCCAGTTACGCGCCGAAGGCGACTACACCATTTTGCTGATTGAGCATGATATGAGTGTCGTTGGCAAAATCTCGGACCGGGTCATTGTACTGGATCATGGCGAAAAGATTGCGGAAGGCTCTTATGAAGCGGTGACGACGGATGAGCGGGTGATTGAAGCGTATCTGGGCCGGCGGCATGAGGAATTAGGGTGAGAATTGTGAATGATCAACGGTCAACGGTCAACGGTCAACGGTCAACGGAAAATGGAAAACGGCCGTTGCTACGCTTCAATAATGTCAATACCTACTATGGAGTTATCCATATTTTGCAAGATGTGAACCTGGAAATTAATCCAGGAGAACTGGTTTGTTTGCTGGGAGGGAATGCGTCTGGCAAATCTACTACTTTGAAAACAGCGTTGGGGATAGTACGGCCGCGTACCGGCACAGTCGAGTTCAACGGCGAAGATGTGAGCAGGAAAAACACCGGCTACCGCATCAAACGAGGTATCGCCGTTGTGCCCGAAAACCGACGTATTTTTGGCGATATGTCGGTGCGTGAAAACTTGTTGATGGGCGCGTACCTGCGCGATGATACGGAAAACCTGGAAGAGGATTTAGAGCGTATGGTTTCCCTTTTCCCTCGCCTGGGGGAACGGTACACGGCTATGGGCAGCACCCTCAGCGGCGGCGAGCAGCAAATGCTGGCTATGGCCCGCGCCCTCATGTCGCGCCCGAAACTGCTGCTGATGGATGAGCCGTCCATGGGTTTAGCGCCCATCCTGGTGGAACAAAATTTTGAATTGATTAAGCAGGTGAATGAACAGGGTACGGCCGTGTTCATGGTCGAACAAAACGCCAATATGGCCCTCTCCATTGCTGATCGGGGGTATGTGTTGCAAACCGGCCGTTTGGTGTTGGCTGACACTGCCCAAAACCTGCTCCACAACGAAGAATTGAAACGAGCGTACCTGGGCCGGTAGCTTCCGGGCGACATAAATGTTTCTCCAATCCTTGGGTGTTATTGTGCCAGGGAGCGCAAGGAGAGCAAGTGATGACAACGGTAGCTCAAGAGTTTATTAATGAGGCAATGTACAGATTGGTTCAATCTTCAAGATTGTTCCAATCTTAATGAAGTGAATTACCATTTCTTGAAAGCATGATTGGTATGATTCCTAAAAACTATGCTAATTCGTAATCGATTTCCTATTTTCAAAGATAAAGTGTATATGAACAGCTGCTCGCAGGGGGCGTTGTCTCTGGATGTAACGGCCGCGTACAAGCAGTATCTGGATGATTGGCAGGCTAAAGGCTCCCCCTGGGAGTTGTGGGTGGAGAAGAGTGAAGCGGCTCGCCATGCGTTTGCGGGGTTGGTAAAGGCACGGGCGGAGGAAACGGCCGTGATGACTTCTGTCTCGGCCGCTGTAAGCGCTCTGGCTACGGCGTTAGATTTCAGCGGCGAGCGTAACAAAATTGTCGTCACCGATTTTGCTTTTCCCACTACTGCTCAAATCTGGCACGCTCAGGAACAGCGCGGGGCACAGGTAGTGCATGTGCCTGCCGCCGGGAATATTATTCCTCTGTCGGCCCTGGACGAGGCGATTGATGAGCGTACCCTCGTTGTCTCTTTGAGCCATGTTTGCTACCGGAACGGCTCCAAAGTAGATGTACCCGCCATCGTGGAAATGGCTCATCGTAAGGGCGCGTTGGTGCT
>JAAEOP010000848.1 GCA_024223125.1 Chloroflexota bacterium | reverse complement strand
CCCCAATTCTAACCGTTAAGAAACGACAAGTTTTCAAGTTGAGTACAGAAATCCGAGATTTCTAAATGTACAAGTCGTCTAAATTTCGTGAATTGGTGAAATTCGTGGCAAGAATTTTATCTACTGAGATTGGCTTTCTGTAAATAGGATATGGCGTAATACGGCCGTCATTGTGGCATAAGTCGGGTCCATGCCAAAATAGGAGAGGTTTTTTGTGCCCAGGTTTTTCCCTTTGCTAAAGGGGGTGTCGGAAGCGTAATGTAACATGCCGATAGGGAAGGGAATTTGGGTCAGGTTGACAATCTCGTTATAGGGATGTCGTTTGGGGCGCACCATCTCGTAAACACTGCTCAGGTATGGCCCCGCTTCCATCTCCATATCCGTATACCCCTCGTTGTAAAAGATTGACATGTAGCCTTCGTTTTGCAGAAATGTGCCCGGCACAGTAATCGCTTTTTGATAATCCATCACATTGCCATACACCAGATAAGGAACGACATCCTCCGCGGAAAAGCAATTGCGAAAGAGGTACGTGTTTAGCGATTGTTCATCATGGATGGCGCTGGGGATCATCACATCACCAATGCGGCCGTTCAACGTCGCTGCCTTACCCATGATGTACACCCCCCGTAGCTCGGAAACATTACGGGCAATTTCAGTAAGCACCTGGTAAGCGGCCATCCCCAATGGATAATCAATATTTACAATGAGGGCTTTGCTTTGTTTGAGGTGGTTAAGGTCAGGTTGGTTGTGACAAAGACGGCCGTCAATCTTATCCATTTGCAGCTTATTCAAGGGAATGATCTGGACTTCAATATCAAAAGAATGGTCGCTGGGGATGCGGACAATTCCCATTTCTCGTTCCATTATTAACCGTTCGGCCGTTACAGCAGAGTTGGTTTGTTCCAGCTTTTTCAAGGCGTAATAAAGGAAATTTTCCAGGCTGCTGGGCACATTTGCCTCTATGATGTCGTGATATTCCCGGCGCAGTTCTTCCGAACCGTCAGCATCTATGAACTGGTGCAGGCGATCTTCAATTTGCAAAGCATAACCACTAAGCATATTAGCCAGACTGTGGGTGTTGCTGGAAACAAAGTAGATAGGATGTTCATAAAAATCAATAGCGGGCACATGCCGGGCTACATTTTGCCACCAGCGGCGGGTAGCCCGTTTGTAATCAATGAAAGAGCCAGACAGCAAGCGCACGGCCAATGATTGCTTTTCTTGGGCAATACGGAGTAGTTTTTCGGCCGTGTCTCTTCCCCAAATCTGGCATAATTTCTCCAAATCTTCAGCGGGAACAGTCGTCGCGTGAGCTAATTTGATGAGGTCTGTTCCGACAGGACGGCCGCTCTGCGTTTGAATCTCCTGCAGAAGCGTAATGACCGGTGGTTTGTTCAGTTGCCGCTGCAATTTACGCCGTTCAATCTGATACGCCGTCAAAATGGGAATGAGATCATCAATATCAGAACGGCTGGCAATATAGACTGCCAACGTCTCTTCCCCATCAAAAAAACTGCGGCGGCGACGACCGGGCGCGGTAACGGCCGTCCACGACTCCACATACCCATACCCATGCTGGGCAAAAACCGGCTCAGACTGTCCCATCACCACCAGACGCAGTTTGTCCAAACAATCTGGCATTCGCAATACGGTGTAAATGAAGGCTGCCATGTCTGGTTCGGCCATGTTGGCCTGCACATGCAGCGCCGATTTCATACGCAAATGGGCTTCGACAAAGCTCTTCACCTGCACCTCGCTGCTGCTGCGTAACAAGGAATAATAGGTGCGTAAATAAAGGTTGATTTCTTCGTTGCCAGAACTAGGAACTGTTCGATCCATAAGAGATTCCTCAAGAAATAGTTGCTCTAGGTTCATCAGATCGCCTACTGATTTTGTTGCTGCAAACTTTCTAGTTTGTCTGATGAACTTCTTTTTGCGAGTTGTGCCTTTTTTAAGGTTCAACCACAGTTTGCTGTGACGTCACCCTTCTTCTTATTCCACGAATATTTGCCCGTTATCGGTAATGACTTCGCCGATGACAACGGCCGTGTCACACTCCGCCGCAAACATTTCCACATGATCCGGGGGAATTGAAACCAGCAGTCCGCCTGATGTTTCTGGAGTGAACAACATATCTTGCCGCAGTGGGGACACGTTTTCGCCAAACGTCACCCATTTACCAAAATAATCCAGATTATTCCCCATACCGCCAGGAAAAGCGCCCGCCTGACCATAGGTCATTGCACCTGGCAGCCAGGGCAATTTGTCCATATACAAACGAAAGCCAACATGCCCCAAATGAGCCATCTCGTGAGCGTGGCCTAACAAACCAAAACCGGTAATGTCGGTCATGCTGGTAGCCTGGGCCAGTTGGGCCGCCTGGGCTGCCTGTTTGTTGAGGGTTTTCATGCTGGTCACGGCCGCGGCCACATCTACCGCCTCCGTAATCCCCCGTTTCAAGGCAGTGGTAATCACACCCACACCTAGCGGTTTGGTCAACAACAAGATATCGCCCGGTTGTGCCCCCCCTTTCGTTTTAATCGCTATTGGATCAACAACACCGGTGACGGCCAAACCATACTTCGGTTCCTTATCATTGACGCTGTGCCCACCCGCGATGACAGCTCCCGCTTCGGCCACTTTTTCGGCCCCGCCGCGCAAAATCTCGCGCAAAATCTCCTTACCCAGATGGTCGGGGAAGGCAACCAGATTGATGGCAAACAACACCTCGCCGCCCATCGCGTACACATCAGACATGGCATTAGCGGCCGCAATCGCCCCAAAATCGTAAGGATCATCCACCACCGGAGGAAAGAAGTCAGTGGTGGTTACGATGGCCTGGCTGTCGTTTAATTGGTAAACGGCCGCGTCATCTGCTTTACTCAAACCAACCAGCAAATTGGGAAAGTCAGCCGGGTTAAAGGTATCCCTTAAAGGTTGTAAAACATGGGCCAGGTCCCCTGGCCCTAATTTAGAGGCTCAACCGGCGCAAGAAGCGTAAGCGGTTAAGCGGATTTCTTTGCCTATCATCTCTCCTCCATTTGCTGAGTTGTTGATGAAAGGAAGTATACCGAAAGCCTATGACCGGGCAATAGCAGCGCCATTACATTGACGGCCGTGCCTCTCAAAAATATAATGCCCTCCTAATCATGAACAAAAAAAGACCAATCTCACGATTTGAATCATTGGCGCAAGGGTTGATTGAAGGATCATTGGGCCGACTGTTGGGCGGTAATCTAACGCCGGCCGATATAGCCGCCCGTTTGACCCGCGTCATGGAAGACAGCCAACTCAATGGTCAGGCAGCCGATCATTACAATGTCCGTCTGCATCCGGCCGATTATGATTGGCTGCTGGAAAGGTACCCGGATTTGGAGATGGAATTGCAAGCCTTGCTGTTGAATCTGGCACAGCAGGCAAAGTTTGCCTTAGAAACGCCGCCGCAAGTCACTTTGCTGTCCGATAGAAAAGTTCGGCGACATGAGATAAAGGCACAAGCTACTCGTCAGCAGCCATTACCAGAGAAGACACAGTTGAAACCGGAAGTAATCTTAAAACCGGAACAACTGGCGGCCATTGCAGAGCGGGATGCGTATTTGGTAATCAACGGCCGCCAACACATCCCCCTTAACAAACCCATCATTAACTTGGGACGACGCACGGATAATGATATTGTGCTGGATGCGCCCACAGTCAGCCGTCATCATGCTCAGATTCGGTGGCGATACGGCCGTTTTGTATTGTATGATCTTACTGACCGCGACAGCCGTACTCGTGTAAACAACCAACCGGTGACAGAATGTGTTTTACAACCCGGTGATGTCATTACATTGAGCAATGTAAACCTGTTATATGCTGAAGGCAGCGCCGTTCCCCGCCGTGCTTCTGGACATCGTGATGATAATACGCAAGTTATGCGTCAGGAATGAGATTGGAGATTAGAGGTTGGGAGATTGCATAAATCTCCAATCTCTTAATTTCTCAATCTCCAGCAGGAGAATAAAGTTTGAATCAGGCAATGATTTTGCTGATGTTTCGATTGGTAAGCGGGCTGTTGTTATTGGCGTTTGTGGGCGGGATAGCGTGGCTGATTTACCGGGATATGCGCGTCACGGCCGTCTCCTTAGAATCAGCGCAGCGGCCGTCTGGTAATTTGCGGGTGGTGGCGAATGATGATGGTAATCCGGCCGTGGATACCTTGTTCCCACTGTATCCCGTCACCAGCATTGGGCGGGCTAACAGCAATACAGTCGTGCTGCCAGATGGCTTTGCTTCGGCCGAACACGCCCTGGTTATCCGCCGCGAGGGGCAATGGTGGCTGCAAGACCAGGGTAGCCGCAATGGAACGTTGTTGAATGGGGTGACGGTGGGGGAAACGGCCGTTGTTAGCCCCGGAGACATCATTGCCATTGGCGGTACGCAGTTGAAGTTGGAAATGGTATCCTCACAGAAAGCCAACCATTTTCGGATCAAAAAACAACAACTAACCTTTTACAGTCTGCACTGAGTTTGTCGAAGTAGCCATTTCCAAAAACAAACGCCGATTGCAAAACTGGGACTTCAACGACCGACAAAATTAACGTGCAAAACGGCCGTTTCCTGAAACCCAAAACCAAACGGCAAAACCACTAATAAAAACGAACACTGATTTTAATGTGACAGAATTTTCGGAGTGAAACGGCCGTACCTGAAACTTAAACCAAACCGAGAAAATACCCAAACCAGCTTTTTGTAAACCCACCTGTCCCAACGTTTGCTTGAGCGGCGGGCGGGTTGAGAGACTACTTATGGGTTCACCAACTACTTGAAAAAGCCCCGATCTCGCCCGTCCGCTCCAAGCCTTGTTAGCCTTGCTCTTGATTGAACGTTCTGGTGCGATTTTGAATGATTTCAACGCACATCAAGATACTTCAATTGGCTCATCAATTTGTGATGAGAACATGTAAGTCTGATCAGCCTGACCTTCTCCAAAAAGAGGTGAAGCCTTTAGCAAATATCCATAATTTACAGCCTGCTCAAACCACTTTTTGTGTTCGACTAATAGGTCTTGAACTTTGTCCTGGTCTGTTAATAAGGTTTTAAAATATAATTGTGCTGTCCATTCAGTGACACCTAACTCTCCTGTTTGAGTATATTCAATGCTGATGTCATGTTGTGTTTGAGAATCTAAAAAAGATAAACCTGACCCATGAAACAAAAATTTCCATGTTCGCTCATGAAGGTTGATTTTTCCTTCCCTTGGTTGTACCCATGCTGCTGGTGGAAGATTAAACTCTCCATCAGGCCAATGTTTGATTTGCTCCAGAATCGTGTGTTGCGTAGGAGAAAAATCAAAACTCAATTCTTTTAATGGTATTAAGATGATGGATTCTTCAAGGGCATTATGAAGTGCTTTTTGTAAGCCAGCATATTTTTTGAGTTTCATCAAATAAGTTTTGAAAAGTAAAGACATCAACCAACTCCTAGCTATCGTTTGTCAAGAAGTATTCTAATTGGGATTTCGTCATATCCCATTTCCACTGATGCCACAAATAGTCGGTGGTTTCCTTCAGCTACTATCATTCTTCCATCTGGTTCAATAATTACACCTAATGCGTGGTTTGGGTCGAATCCATTGGCTAAGTTTTCTCTTGCACCTTCTAATTTTGCTTGACCAGTTGGGGGATTCCAAGGGGGATGTTCAAGTTGGTTTACATTTCCCCACTGAACACCATCTGGCAAATCTGTCCCTCCACCTAGGAGAGGTACTTTGCCACACGGGCCAGTGTTGTGAACCAATACACCAGGATCATCTTCGGAGGTGAAAATATAGTAGTTATGTACATGCTCGACCGTTAAGTTGTACAATTCCATTGATTCGTCAAGCGATTTTAACTCAACGACTGTTGCCAATGAACCATTATCGGTCTTGAGGCGCATCTCAGGTTGCAAATCAACCATCGAGATGTAATCTTCAACATCAAGGACATAAAAGGGATGTTCTTCTGAACCCGTGATGATGTCGGTTTTGCCGCATGAATCGAACTTGACAGTGAGAGCCAAAACATCATCTTCGTGGAAATTCGCGTGCGTTTCAGTAACCCGTGCAAACACATTCCCCGTATCACTAACAACAAAACGCTGGTTCTCTACATCCAACTCCCATTTCCAAACCTTGCCCTGAAATACAATCTCGCTATCCGACTGGACATGCTTCAGTAGCCAATGACCCTTTTGTTGACCAGACAAGCTTTTGAACAGAAAAACAACATCATCCGGCTTGGGCATGCGCCAGCTGTCCGGATTAAAAGCGCGATCTGTTTCCGCTAACAGGCTGATGTCAATTTCTGGCTTTAGAAAGAGAGAACCCTTTCCCGGTGTGGTGGCATAGAGATAATTGCCAACGATAAACTCCATGTCTGGCCCCACATCCCCATAGGTCATTAGCTCCCATTGCCCGTTACTGCGATTGTAAATCTGAACGGTCGTTTCAGCCGTCCAATCATCCGGGCCTGGGATGCCTGCATATTGGCTTGTAGATGCTTGTGTGGTTTGAGATGAACGTAGGGCAAACCCGCCAACGACCAAACCAATCAGGAACAAGGCAATGATCAGGTAAACAAGACGGGCTAATCCCTTTTTGGCTTTTCCTTTGCGACTGCTACGGTGTTTATAACTGGTTGAACTCATTCAAACTTCTCCTTGATGTGATTTTGCCCGCTACCTTGAGCAGGCTAACGTCTGTGTAACCGGTTTGCGAGAAAACGAAATACCTGTGCGGCCGTATCACCTTCAACAACCACTTACGATAAT
>JAAEOP010000847.1 GCA_024223125.1 Chloroflexota bacterium | reverse complement strand
TTCGGGCGGCTTGATTCCAAAAGTGTCCACTAATTTTCTTGGGAAAATGAACCATCTCAGTATTTTAGCACTTTTGCATGTATCAGGTGGTGGGATGTAAGACGAAAACGGGTGAGCATGGGAAACGAGGTAGATGGGTATGGTGAAAAACCAATGATTTTGCCCAAAGGTCAAAATCCACGCTTGACATACTTTGAAGTCAATAGTATTATTAAGTTCACAATACAAACAACTTCACACCGCAAGGAGCTTTACTCTACGCTTGGAGCAACTCGCCCTAAAATGACCATCTCAGCCACAACTCAATCTGATTCTCAATACTCACTCGCAAAAATTATCGGCATTCTCGCAACCGCAGCCCTGCCTATGCCGCTTCTGGCATTTTTTGTTGCCCCGGCTTTGTCCTCACGCGTTGAGATGCACCCCGGCATCGTACTCTGGCTGCTCATGATCGCGGGGATGATCTGGCAGTTTGTCGTCTCGCTATGGCTGATTTATCATGACTTGGGCACGCTTAAGTGGCCGGCTGTTCGAGAGCGCGTTTGGCTCAATAAACCACGCGACCCCAAGACGGGCGAAACGAAAGCTTCGCTGTTCTGGTGGCTGGTCCCGGCCTTCTTGCTTGTACCTCTGATTGAATTTAGCCTGGATGGCTTCCTGAGTTCTGTGGTTGCGAAGCTCTTCCCCTTCGTCGCATCACTCCCCGTGGTCGAACTCGATCAACTTGCATCACCAGAGTTTATCGGGGCCTGGTGGTTGGTTGGGATAGCGCTGGTGAGCAATATCTTCA
>JAAEOP010000846.1 GCA_024223125.1 Chloroflexota bacterium | reverse complement strand
TTTTGTAGATGATTGGTTCTTCGCCTTCTTGAAACCAGAGTTCAAGGCAAAATGGGAGATTGGAGATTAAAGACTTGTCCTGAGTACAACCAAAGGCTTGGAGATAGGTTACTTGCCGTATAGGATGACTTGCCACAATCAGGTGCGGTCATAATAGCGGCGTTGGAAACCGTAGCGGTGTAGGATGTCTTCAACGGCCGTCGTTGGATGCACAAAAATAATGACGCGATCTAAAGTAACGATGTTGGCCGTTTCCAATTGGGGCGACAGGTCAACAAAATCGTCGGAAAGATACTGTATCCGTTCTGCTTCTTGTTGGGCTGCTTGTAAATAGGCGGGTGAAGTGTCTACGCCCGTGACCGACCGTACCCCATTTTGCAGTAAAGCCAGTTGAATGGCTCCCACGCCGCCGCCTACATCCAGCAAAGTCATCCCCGCGACACCTTCCGCCTGTAAACCCACATTCCGCACCTTAAACTTCGACCAAATAACAATTTTGGACGGCCACACCAAAGAGGGAAATAATCTGCAATCTGACCGGTGTCGTCTATCATTAAATCGTAGCACTTTTACAACCTCATAAAATCGTAACGTTTTTTTGGTGGCGAACCGACTTGGCGAATTGCCCGTCGTTTGCATTGTCGCCCAGAAACTGTCCGTAAATGGCACAATCGCTGGCGCCAACATGGTCGAGATG
>JAAEOP010000845.1 GCA_024223125.1 Chloroflexota bacterium | reverse complement strand
TGGCTAACAATTCAAAACCTCAAGACAAAGATGTAGAGGCGATAATTGAGCGTAATATAAGACTTGTCATTTCCATGATCGGAAATCATCGTCCACCGACAGTCTTTGCCCAAGAGCCGCTTCGTCTATTATGGTTACAAACCTATGACACCATTCTCACACCTATTCCAATTAGCAAATTACTGCAAGGTGTCCAAAAGGCATTGCCTATCATTCAAAATGGTAAAGGCATTTTATGTTACTGTGCTCAAGGGCGCCATCACAGTGTAGCAATGGGAGCTTCTATTCTTGTTAGTATGGGCTATTCAACTGAGGAAGCAATGGATTATCTACGTGCACAGCGTAAGGTTGCGCATCCTCAAGCGTGGCATATTCAACGGCACATTGAGCAGTTTGAAGAACTATGGCAACCGCAAAATGAACAGCCAATACAAGTACCAGCAAATCCCGAAGCTTAACTGAATTTTTTTAACATTTCTACTCGACTAAAACGCTGAAATTTACGTTTTTTAGCACAAAATCTTTACGAAAACTCTGAAAAAGATTTTTTTAAGGTATTTTGAAGCAATTCAACGATTTTTTGCACCTGTATATGGGTATTATGCGATTTCGCACCCCGTATTTGGGGGAAAGAAATTTTCTAAATTGCTAATACACGATGTCATTTTAGTTTTCGTGAAGTTTGTACAACAGACCTCAATAAAATTAGATGTTTTTCCCTGGTAGAATGACTAATGTTAATAATTCACTGCGGGAATTGCTGTACTTGGATGGAGGAAAACTTGTAGCGCAACCGTAAATATTCAGTAACAGTGGAGAAAAGTATGAAAGTAGCAAAACCCTCATTCCATTTTTTACAACCGTCTACTCGCAGAAAGTTAACGGCCGTCTCTATCATCGCCGCTCTACTCATAACCGTTATCTTTCAGTTTAGCGGACGGCCGTTAAGCACCTCCGCCGCCCCTGCTGGCATCGTCTCTTTAGAATTTGCCCGCACCCCGGAAACCGCCCAGGCCATCCTCGATTCCTGGGATGCACAAGCCAAAATGACGGCCGCTTTTGGTTTAGGTCTCGACTTTTTATATCCACTGGTTTACGCCACCGCCATTTCTTTGGCCTGCGTCTCCATTGCCGACAAAATACGCCTGTCTAGTCCCCCCGTTGCCACTGTAGGCATCTGGCTAGCCTGGAGTGTTTGGCTAGCGGCCGTATTAGATTACGTAGAAAATTTCGCCCTTTTTCAGATGATGTTTGGGGCTACAAACAGTTTTTGGCCCCTCCTGGCCTTCGTCTGCGCGACCATTAAATTCATCTTCATCATCCTGGCGCTTTTATACGCCCTGGTTGGCTGGCTGGTTTTAAAGGTTAATAATTGACGGCCGACGGATGACCGCTGACTGAATACTGAAAACTATTCACCGAACACGGCCGTCAATCTCAAAGCCCGCCAAATGTTCC
This sequence comes from Chloroflexota bacterium, assembly GCA_024223125.1. Next base: position 11,095 of record JAAEOP010000845.1, on the reverse strand, counting down.
AATGCCTTTACCAGGGCATGATTTCCTTCGGCCCCCAAACCTTGCTGTTGCAATGTGCGGTACAGGTTAAAGATGGTACTTGTAGCTAAAGTGGGTACGCCTAACGCATCGGCCGCTTCCAATACCAGACGCAAATCCTTTTGCTGCAAATCAATGGTAAAGCCGGGCCGCCAATCTCGCTGCGCCACCTGTGGCCCCCGGTTAGACAACATCCAACTTCCGGCCGCGCCGCTTGATACGGCCGCTAACGTCTTCTGCAAATTCAGACCGCCCGCCTGAGCAAAGAGCAGCGCTTCCCCAACTCCCAGCATCGTCACCGTCACCAAAATCTGGTTTACCAACTTCACCATCTGCCCAGCGCCAATATCCCCCACATGCGTAATCGTTTGTCCCATTGCTTCAAACAACGGTAAAGCGCGGGCAAATTGAGCTGCGTCGCCACCCACCATAATGCTCAACGTCCCGTTGACCGCCCCCTCGCTGCCACCGCTGATGGGTGCGTCTAACATTTGCACCTTCTTTTGGGCCAGCACACCGGCCATCCGTTGGGTTGCCTGCGGGCTAATGGTGCTGCAATCTATCACCAGATTGCCTTCTGTCAGACCAAACATAGCCCCATTTTCATGCAGCATTACCTCTTCCACATCATGGGTATCACTGACACAGAGGATGACAATGTCACTGTGAACGGCCACATCGGCCGCACTGGTTCCACCGGCAGCGCCGGCCGCCACTAAGGGGTTCATCTTGCCTGGAGTGCGGTTCCAGACAGTCAGATGAAATCCCGCCCGGAGTAAGTTACGGGCCATGCTCTGCCCCATAATGCCTAAACCAATAAAGCCAACTTTTTCTTTCATACTGCGTCTCCTTGTGATTAGTAGTTGGTGGTTGGTGGTTAGTAGTTTGTACCAGCAACTAGCAACTAACCACCAACCACTATTTTCAAATTATGCCCATCCTCTCCCATTTTTCCAAACAGTGCATGAGAACGTTTGCCCATTTGCCCATCCACTCTTACAATCCCCATCATTCAATTGGTTAACAACGTGCCCGGCCGCAGGTGGTCGGGTATTTTTGTGGAGTAATAAAGGAATTATGGCTCAACCACAACCCAATATTCGCAACATCGCCATCATCGCCCATGTAGATCATGGCAAAACCACATTGGTAGATGGCATGTTAAAACAAACTAATGTCTTCCGCCACAACCAGACCGTTAGTGAACGCATTCTGGATTCAAATGATTTAGAACGGGAACGAGGCATCACAATTCTAGCCAAAAACACCAGCATCGTTTACAAAGGCGTTACTATTAACCTGGTAGACACCCCCGGCCATGCCGACTTTGGTGGTGAAGTGGAGCGTATTGTCAATATGGTAGATGGCGTTTTGCTGTTGGTAGATGCGGTGGAAGGCCCCATGCCGCAAACGCGCTTTGTGCTGCGGCAAGCCCTCAACATCGGCTGTAAAGTGATTGTGGTGGTGAACAAAATTGATCGCCCCGCTGCCCGACCCGATTTTGTAGTAGACGCCACCTTTGACTTGTTTATTGACCTGGGCGCCGATGATGATCAGGCGGATTTCCCGGTCATTTATACCCGCGCTTTGGAAGGTCGGGCTGGGCTGGCGTCAGATGAATTGGCGAATGATTTACGACCACTCTTCGACACCATCCTAGACCATCTTCCCCCACCCATCGTAGACTCCAACGGTCCCACCCAAATGCTGGTGACAACGTTGGAATACAGCAGCTATGTCGGTAAAATTGCTGTCGGCCGCTTAAACAGCGGTACCATTAACGCTGGTCAACCGATTATGCACATTACGGCCGAGGGAGAAATGAAGCCGTCCAAAATCAGCAAGCTCTACACCTTCCGCGACTTAAAACGGCAAGAAGAAGAACAAGTTCAGGCGGGCAACATTGTGGCCATTGCCGGTATACCTGATGTGGGCATTGGTGACACGATGGCCGATCCAGACGACCCGCGGCCGCTGCCCCCCATCAAAGTTGAAGAACCGACTGTACGCATCACATTCAGTGTTAACGACAGCCCTTTTTCCGGCCGTGAAGGCAAATATGTGACTAGCCGCCAACTACGGGAACGGCTAAAAACAGAACTGGAAAGCAACGTCGCTCTGCGGGTTAAAGAAACAGACAAAGCGAGCGCATTCGTCGTTTCCGGCCGTGGCGAACTGCATCTGGCCATTCTCATCGAAACGATGCGCCGCGAAGGGTATGAATTCGCCGTCAGCAGGCCCGAAGTCATCTTCCACGAAAGCGAAGACGGCCTGGAAGAACCGGTCGAGCAAGTTTTTCTGGAAGTGCATCAGGAGTTTTGGGGGGCAGTGGCCGAAATGTTAGGCCGGCGGCGCGGTCTGGCCCAACATTTGAAGTATGGTGACGAGGGCACCGTCTATGCCGAGTATCATGTACCTACACGAGGCATGTTGGGGCTACGTCAACCCTTTCTAACAGCCACACGTGGCACCGGCATTTACAATACCCTCTTTCATAGTTACCAACCCTATCTGGGCAACATCGAACAGAATGTTTTGGGATCTTTGGTCTCACGAGAAACAGGCAAAGTCAGCGCTTATGCTTTGCAACATCTCATTACACGGGGCACTTTCTTTTTAGAGCCAACGGAAGAAGTGTATACCGGGCAAGTGGTAGGCCAACATATCCGAAACGATGAACTGGTGATCAACGTCTGCCGCACCAAAAACCTGACCGGCCATCGAGCTGTGCCTAAAGCGATTGCAGATGCTTTACCGGCAGCCACAAAACTGTCGTTGGATGAGGCGATTGAATATTTACATGATGATGAACTATTGGAAGTAACCCCGGAATCGCTGCGTATCCGCAAGAGGGAACTGCGTCACTCGGAACGGCAAAAGCAGGCCAAACGAACTAAGTTTGCGGCTTAAGACCAATTCCAAAAATAAATGATCCAAAATGAGCGGTATTTTTGGAATTGGCTCGAGGTTTTTTCAGATTTAATTGGATCATTATTTTTCTGAAAAAGCCTAACCAGGTTTGTAGCCGCAGTTTCTTACCACGATTACGCCTGCGCGGTAAGAAATCGCGGCTACTCTTCATTCTGGCTGTGCATGGCTGCCAGTATTGTTTGGGCCACAAACGCATTCCCTTCATAAACCATATGAACATGGTCTTGAAAATAGCTGTTTAGCAAGACCGGATTTTCTCCGGCTAATTTTTGCAGGTCATCACGCAAATCAATAACCGTTACCACATCTGAATTAGCACACTGTAAAGCGTCATCTACCTGAGTCTGCAAATCTGGCGGGGCTGGAAAGGCCAGGTCTTGCACTAATAAATAAACGTTGCTGACCCCATTTTCTGTAGCTACATCGGCAAGCTGTTGAAAGATTGCACAGCTAATCTCGGCCCCGGAATTCCCAGTGCTGCCTTCACTCCAACTACGGCCGGTTAACCACCACGAAGGATTCACTTTCATCATTACTTTATGTGTTAAAAAACTGTAGCCCAAAAGGCGGTGTAAAAATGATTCTTGCTTCTGTTCCACCTCCTGAGGTACAGGAGTGTTCATCAATTGGAGCTTATCATCAACTATCTGGAAGTAAGGTTTACTGGCTCCCAACGCCACTGAATATTCTGTGCGCCGGATGTCATCAGGGATAAAACTCATGACGACAATTTCTGGCTGGTAAAGGGGGAGCAGGTTTTGCATTCGCAAAAATGATTGGTCCACACCATAGGCAAAAACACCGCCGTTGATGACCTGCTGACCGGATAAACTTTCCAATATGGCGGGCCAGGTTTCGTCGTCTGAAACTTCATCACCAAAGGTGAAGGAATCGCCGACGGCCAGTATGGGAGGTGTCTGGAGGTTGTCAGAGGCACGGCCGTTGGCCCTGACTCCATCTGCCAAAATTGTTACCTGCGTCTTCCATTTATTATCAGCGCCGGCGTAGCCAACCTGTGGCAGCCAACCTAGTAGAGCATCGTATTGCACCGGCTGATCTTCCCGGTAAAGGTCCTGTACCGTTCCCCGGTAATCCTTTATCTGCAAAACAGGCTCCGATTTGACAATGCGAGCGCCAAGTTCGATAGCCAACAACATGAATATGACGGTAGTTAAGGAAATGGAAAGATTGAGGACGGCCGCTTTCTTATTAGTCAAATTGTCACCTTTCTGGGTTGTTAAGGGCTTGCCCGTAAAGAACTTTTGAGTTTCCAGATTGGTTCACTCTTTCGAGAGTAAACTAATCTTGCCAAGTTAAAAACGAGCGTTCCCTAAACTGAAACAGGGCGCGGCTGTGTACGAGGTAATACAATATGGAATTGGCTGCCAGGAAGGGAGTTTTCATCATATCCTTGACTTTCAGCCCAGAGACGGCCGCGATGTGCCTCAATAATCCCCCGGGCAATCGCCAAACCCAAACCAGGCCCACCACCTTTGAATTTGGTGCGGCCGCTGGAATGTAAGGCCACATCCCCCGTCTGATAAAACTTGGTAAAGATAAGCTCCAACACATCGGCAGCAATGCCGATACCTGTATCCGTCACGGTGATGGCAATGGCATCGGCCACTAAATCAGGGTCGGGTGGAGTCTGCCAATCACGGCCGTCAATCCGCACCATCCCTCCATTCGGCGTATACTTAATGGCGTTAATGATGATATTTTCAAATACCATCTTCAATGCTTCTTCGTCACCATCAAAAGAAGGTAAAGCAGCTACTTCTGGGCCAATTATCACCGTTAGATGGCGAGCGGTAATATCTTTTGCCAGACCGTCTACAATATCAGCGATCAAAATGTGCATCTGCAACGGTTCGGCAAAAATCTCCAGGGCGCGGCTTTCAATCTTCATCATCATGAGCATAGCGTTCACAATTTCATGTAAACGATCGGCGCCAGAAATGATACCTGTTACTAAATTGTCTTCCTCCGGCTGGCCGTTCTGTTTTTGCAGCAGTTGGCTGTACGCTTTAATCACTGTGATTGGCGTTCGTAATTCATGCGCTGTTACAGCAATAAAGTCCGCTTTTGTGCGGTCCAGGCGTTCTAATTGTTCATAGGCGTCCTGCAAAGCCTGGGTGCGTTGGTGTACTTCATATTCCAACTGTTCATTAAAGCGACGGATACGATTGTACAGGCGGGCATTTTCCAAAGCGACAACGGCCGTAGCCGCAAATGTTGTCGCTAGAACAATCGCCTCGTCATCATAAGGCAGCACTGCTTCCCGTGCCAACGATAACATACCCCGGACTTCATCTCGATGAATGAGAGGGATACCCAACCAGGTTCCTGGAATTGCCAGATTAGGCACCTGATGCCAACTTTCATAGTCTGAGAGATTGGTTAAGGTTAACGGCCGTTTGGTATGGTAAATACGTAAGAATACATCTTGCGATTCCGGGTCGGGATCCAAGGGTACCTTTTGCATCACCAGCTTAATCCCTTCCGGGAAACCGCGTGCAGCTGCAAATTCCAACTCATTTCCCCGCCTCAACAACACCGAAGCGCGATCATAGGGCACTATTTGTTTTAATTGGGCCAATATGGTATCTAATACCTCACCCAATTCAATCGAGTCGGTTAATGCCGCCCCAATTTGCTGCATCGTTTCTGCCAGAGTGCGGCGAGCTTGTTCTTCCTGATACAACGAAACGTACAATTCGGCTTCCTTTTGGGCTGCCTGCGTCCGTCGCAAAATCTCCAGGTTCTTCAGCTTCTCGCTCACTTCCTCACTTTGCACCGACTCTTTGATGGCGTGAAATTGTTCAAAATGAACCAATGCCTCAGCAAAATCATCAATTTTTTTATAAACCTCAACCAACAACTGGTGACATTCATACATCCAACGCTTGTAGTTTGTCTTTTCCGCTAAGGTTAATGCCTCATGCAAAAATGGCAAAGCCTGACGGGGTTGCCCGCGCTTATAATACACTTCACCGCTCAATTTCAAGCTCTCAATCACACGATCTGTATCTTGATGTTCGGCCGCAAGTGAATTAGTAGATTCCAGGTAAATTAACGCTTTCTCCGGTTGATCTAAATGAAGATATATTTCGGCAATAGAATTGGAAATAACCCCTTCAATACGGACATTGCCATGTAAGCGGCAAAATGACAGCCCTTCATTCCCCCAGGCCAGCGCATTTTCAAAATCTCGCTGTTCAAAGTAACAATAGCACATATTGTTAAACAAAATTGCTATCCAATAATCCTGACCCAATTCACGGAATACTTCCAGACTTTGCTTACTATAAGCCAATGTACTCTCATGATCTCCCATCTCTGAATACAACATGCCCAGACCCAATAACACCTTGCCATACCCTTCTCTATCTCCAATCTGTTCGGTGATTTCTAACTGTTTCAGGTAAAAATCCAGACTTTGAGACAAGTTCCCCAGAGTCATGTAATTGGTGGCAATGGTGTACAGAACTTCGCTCATTAGCTGGGGCAGTTGTTGTTCTTCTAAGATGGTCAGGGCTTCATGAGCCTGGAAGAGGGAGTGTTCGTAGTTACCATCAAACCAGTTGATGCGGCTGAGGTTGCGTAAGCTTTCGGCCAGTCCTCGTTGGTAAGGAGATGTTGTAAAGGGGCCATCAGTGGAGAGGTCGGCTGCCTCCCGACTCATTTGGCGGGCCAGTTCACGGTCACTTTTGTGAATAGCCCAGGCACGCGCATTCAGATCGTTGATTTTTTCCTGATACACGGCCGTTGCTTCATACTGCTCATTTGTCGTCACTGTTGCATTGTTCATATTGTATGCTTAACCGGACATAGCGTACCCCAACCAGCCGTACTTTTCAACAAGCGCTTTGTTCAAAAGATGTGAATTGTTCTCGTGGTCAAAAAGAGGGCGCCATGATTTTGTCCCAGAGAATACGGAAGGTTCATCAATTCCTGTTTACCGATCCAATATAACTGCTAAAATCAGCCTATGCACATTGGAATTGACGCTCGGCTGCCTTTTTACCAGATGGGAGGTATCAGCCAATCCATTTTACATTTACTGCCGGCTCTGGCAGAATTGGACCAGGAGAACAGGTACACCATTTTTCATATAGGGAAAGACGGCCGCAGCTACCAACCCACCGCGCCCAACTTCCAACGTCGCAATCTATTCACCCCCTGCCATCATCGTTTTGAACGCTGGACGTTGAGCGCCGAACTGCTGCCCCATCGTCTGGATGTGCTGCACAGTCCCGACTTTATTCCGCCACAATGGGGGGCCAAACGGCGCGTTATTACTGTGCATGATTTGAACTTTATTTACTACCCCGAATTTTTGACGCGGGAAAGTATGCGCTATTATGCTGACCAAATTGGCTGGGCTGTGCAATCGGCCGACCATATTCTGGCCGACAGCCACGCTACGCGGCACGATTTGATTGAACATCTGAAAGTGTTACCAGCTAAAGTGACGACAGTACACCTGGCGGCTAACCCATTGTATGAACGGGAATATGAGGCTGCGGCCGTAAAGCAAACCCTCCGTCAACACAATCTACCCCCCGACTTCATTCTGGCGGTGGGCACATTGGAACCGCGCAAAAATTATCCTTTTCTGCTGCGGGCTTACAAAACCTTGCGCCAGCAGCACAACATAGAGATGCCTTTGATTCTAGTCGGCCGTAAAGGGTGGATTTACGAAGAAATTTTTCTCACAATTGCTGAATTGAGGCTGCAAGAATGTGTGTTCCATTTGGAAGGCATATTTGATAAACAATTAGCCCATCTTTACCAAGCCGCCAATGTGATGGTGACACCCTCCCACTATGAAGGTTTTGGTTTACCCGCACTGGAAGCACAGCACTGCGGCTGTCCAGTCATCGTCAGCAATCGCGGCTCTTTGCCAGAAATTGCCGGCGATGCGGGTCTGACGTTGGATGTGCTGGATGAAGCTGAATGGACGCAGGCGTTGTACGATGTGTTGACCAATGAACAGTTACGCCAGCGGATGATCCGTAAAGGATATATCCAGGCAAAAACCTTCTCTTGGGAAAAAACGGCCCAATCGACATTGGCTATTTATGAACAGAGATTGGAGATTAGAGATTAGAGATTCACCCATCTCTCAATCTCTAATCTCCCAATCTCTAATCTCCTATGAAGATTTTAATTCTCACTCCCCAGCTACCATACCCGGCACAACAGGGAACCAGTTTGCGAAACGTCCATATCATTCGCGGGCTGGCGGCCGAGCATGAGATCACGCTGTTAAGCTTTTTGGAGGAGGAGCAAACGGCCGACCCCGCCAAAATCGCACCCCTTGTAAAATTGTGCCAGCGGATTGAAACTGTGCCGGTCCCGCCACGAACCACTGGCCAACGGCTGCGCCAACTCATCACCACCCGTCGCCCAGACATGGCCCACCGCCTGCACAGCCCCGAATTTAATATCCGTCTGCGACAACTGTTGGCAGAAACAACGTTTGACATCGTGCAGATTGAAGGGATTGAACTGGCCCGCGCCATCGAGATTATTCGTGCCGCCAGCCAATGCAAAATTGTATTTGATGACCACAATGCAGAAACAGAATTGCAGCGGCGCAATATGCTCACCGATTTGTGGCAGCCGCGTCGTTGGGTAGCGGCCACCTATTCCTGGGTGCAGGCACGACGGTTGGCTCGTTTTGAGAGCTGGGCATGTACACAGGCAGATTGGGTCACGGCCGTTTCCACCACTGACGCATACCATCTCCAATCTTTAATCCTTCGACCGCGCTCAGGACAAGTCTCCAATCCCCAATCTCCAATCTCCGTCATCCCAAATTGTATTGATGTGCCACAATACCAATCAGACCTGACAGGTTTCAAGCGACCTCCGGTCGCAAACCTGTCAGGTCTAAAGTTTGACCTTGTGTTCAGCGGCAAGATGGATTACCGGCCCAATGTAGACGCCGTTCTCTGGTTTGCCGATGAAATTTGGCCTCGTATTCAAACGATACGGCCGTCTACCACCTGGGCTGTCGTCGGCCAAAAACCACATGCCCGTTTGCAACGTTTGCAAGAATTGAATGGGGTGACGGTGACGGGCTGGGTGGAGAGTGTACGGCCGTATATCCACAACGCTTCCGTCTTCATCATGCCCTTCCGTATTGGCAGCGGTACACGCCTGAAACTGATCGAAGCCATGGCCGCCGGCAGAGCTATTATCAGTACGCCGATCGGAGCGGAAGGCTTTCCGGTGACACATGACCAGGAGTTGTTGTTAGCAGAATCAGGGGAAGAAATGGTAACGGCCGTGTTGCACTTGTTAAATGATGCAGAAAAACGGAAACGGTTGGGAACGGCCGCGCAAACCTTTGCCCAACAATACGATTGGCGGCGGGTCATCCCCCAATTCAACCAGATTTACACCCAACTTTTGAATGAAGAAGAACCAGAATAAGGCTAATTCCCATCCAGACAATGGTTAGCTGCCAACAAAAGCCAACCAAATCCAGAAAAGCATCTAGCAGGGCGAAAAAGGTTAGCCAAAGGGAGGCCAGCCGGGAAAATGGAATGTGGATAGGTTCTTCAGTTGGAGGATTATTCACGGCCGTAGCAAAACGCAATACAAAATCCTCACCAAAATCCTCTACCGCTCCCTTAAGTTGAAAGACAACAATTTCTTCGGCGCCAAGAGCGCGGGCGATACGGCCGTCTTGCACAATATCCTCAAAATCTAAGATTGGTTCCCAGAGAAAGCCGCCACCTACCAGACCAATCAAGTGACTGACCAATTTGTCGGGATAACGATAGGCCATGTTATGAATGGTGCGACTGACCAGATACGGCCGCATGGACGATGGATAATAGGAACTGTAATTCATGACACTGGCAAAGTTCCAACTATCGGGAGGGTCAACGGGAGCACGGTAAAGGATGGACAAATCCTGGTCTCCATCCAGTTTGTCGAGGTGAAGTTGCCATGCGGCCGTGACCCCAATCGGCAAATCGGGATACGCTTGTTGATAGTCAGAAAGAAAGGACTCCATTTCAATGGCGGCCGCAGTGACAGGAGAAATGTCAGAGCGAAACGAATCAAAGGGAGTAAAGCGGGGCGCTTCCGCATCACCAATTAGACCACGTATGTTAGGAGGGTTTTCTTGTTGGATGAATGCGGCCGTTTGCCCAATATTCTCCATCCACTCCTCCTGTACAGGCACAGATAGAAAATCGGAGGCAGGCACAAATAACAAGACCCCGATGTCATAGCCGTTTAGTTGCTCCAAGAGGACAGAAAAGGCCTGACTTCTCTCGTCCGTTAAGGGCGTAGGTCCACGCAGATACAAAGAAGCCTCGGCCGCTTGCAGTTGTTCAAGTAAGCGGGTGTCATCACCTTCTATTCTTCCCACCCAAAACGATAATTTGATGGGTGGCGCCTCACTTAACGAAATTGATTCTTCATAACCGAAGCCGGTAAACCCGACTAATATCCAAAGAAATAAAACCAGATAGAATAAACGGGAAAACCGTTTGCCATGCCACCGGATAGCAACTTGCAGCAAGGGCAGCACAAAAAGCAGTGTCAAAGGCAAATACCACTGCCAATCTTGCCACGGTGTGCCCAACAAAAAGGTTAACCAAATCCCCTTGCTGAATGTATAAGCAAAAATCCCCGCCAGAAAAAGTGCCAGCCAGCAAATGGCTACTTTGCAGGCAAACATTGCTTGTCGTTTGAACAGGTGCATTTAGGGAGACTTTTTAATTTTGTCACTGGATGGAGGATGACGAGGGATTAGCTGGTGTCTAGGCCGTTTAAGACCAATTCCAGAAAATAATGATCCCGAATTGATGCCACTTTGGGAATTGGCTGGAGGCTTTTTCAAAACGGGCAGGATCATTTAATTTTTAAAAAAGCCTAAGCCATCTCAAAATGAAGCGCTTTTTCATCGGCATCTACGATGACCACGACCGTATCCCCCTCTCGCTCCTGGGTCAACAAATAATCAGCCAACGGTTCGCGCAGGTGACGGGCAATGATGCGGCGCAGCGGCCGTGCCCCAAACTCTGGCTGATCATTTTGGGCCAGAAGCCACTGTTTTGCAGTAGGGGTGAGTGCCAATTCCAACCCCTGTTCTTTAGCCAGACCGATTTCCTTATTTAGC
>JAAEOP010000844.1 GCA_024223125.1 Chloroflexota bacterium | reverse complement strand
TAATCACTGGTGTCATTCACAGCTATTCTTGGTAGCATGGGCATTCTCCTTCTTCTTTATGAGTGATAGCCTTATTGTGAATGAGATGATTGATGGATGCAACCTGGCTCAAGTTTAAGCGTGAAAACGGGATTGCACCCTTACGCCAGTACAAAGCATTGGTTTGTTTGGCTTATAACCTGAAACGGATGCACACCTTACGTTATGGATAGCTGGGGAGTAGTTGCCCCCTGCCTGATGCCCGGAAACGGGACGTAAAACCATGCCAAATTCGTGATTACGAGGCTGATATGAGTGGTGAACAGCTTGTTTTGACGTTTTAAAAACGCGATTTACTATTGATGGGCTATCAGAAGCCACTTTTCCGACAGCCTGCTAGACTGAAATAAAAATGATTTTCGTAAACACTTTGCCCAAAAATTTGATTTTCAGTCGAGTAGCGCACCGACAAGCTACGGGAATTGCTGTATTATTGTAGCGTTTTGTTATGGGTATGAACCACCGTCATTTGTTCCCCTCAAGAGTTGTTGGAGGATTAACCTTATGTGGCAAGATACAATTGTTGCTGAAATACGAGAAATTCGATAAGCTCATGCTGAAAAATACAAATTTGATTTGAAAGCAATCTACCATGATTTAAAACAGCAAGAAAAGAATAGTAAACGGAAAATCGTATCATTTTTGCCGAAGCCAGCCATTCCAGTCAAAGTAAAGACATATGCTTTGGCTTCTGAAACTACAGCAATACATTGAGTAGATTAAGGCAAAGTCGCGCTAACGATATAGGCAACACCCATTACATTGATATTTCCGCGGCCGTACACGCTCGTTCTGGTTTAGGCCGTTACAGTGAAAGTTTAGCCAAAGCACTCATTGCCCAACAGCCAGAACGGTTTGCACTTTTTTATAATCAGGGGCATGACGGCCGTTATCCTCCCACCCTCAATCCCAATATCCCCCGTAAAGTGGTGCGACGTGGCTACAAACCGTGGCGTATGGCAATCTTGCTGGCTCACTGGGCGCATATCTCCTTCAACCGGCTCGTGCCCAATGCCCAACTGTTCCACAGTACCGAACATCTGCTCATGCCGCTGAAAGGCGTTCCCACCGTCTTAACTGTGCATGATCTCATTTATAAACTGTTTCCCGCCTACCACAAAAAGCTGAATTACTGGTATCTCAATCTAGCCATGCCGTTGTACTGTCGCCGTGCCGACGCCATCATTGCCGTTTCGCAGGCCAGTAAGCAAGACATCGTCAAGCATTATGATATTGACCCGACTAAGATTCATGTTGTGTACGAGGCGCCCTCTTCCCTATTCCAACCCGTGTCCCCGACCAGGGTCGCTTCTGTTAAACAGACATACGAACTCCCAGCACGGTTCCTTGTACACCTCAGCGTCATCGAGCCGCGAAAAAATCTCTCGCGTTTGCTCGACTCCCTCAAGGCTCTCCGCTACTTCTTCCCAGATTTATCCCTCGTCCTGGTCGGGGGCAAAGGGTGGCTTTACGACGACTTTTTTGCCAAAATTGAGCGGGATGGTTTGCAAGATGCAGTTTGTGTGTTGGGTTGGGTTCCCGATGAAGATTTACCAGCCATTTTAGCCGCGGCCGATTTAGCCGTACAGCCCAGTTTGTATGAGGGGTTTGGTCTGCCGATTTTAGAGCATATGGCCTGCGGACAGGTAGTAGCCGCCAGCCACAGCAGCAGCCATCCTGAAGTGGGCGGGGAAGCGGCCGTATATTTTGATCCCGTAGATGTGGAGGAGATGACGGCCGTCATCCACCATCTACTCACCGATAAAGAAGAATACCGGCAGCGCCAACAGTTGGGTTATGCTCAAGCCGCCCAATTTAGCTGGCAGCGGACGGCAAAAGAGACGATTGCAATTTACGATGGACTTCTTCAGAAATAAGAGATTGGAGATTGGAGATTGGAGATTACGTAAACTACCCAATCTCCAATCTCTAATCTCCAATCTCATTTTATTATTCATTCCGATTATTTATCTGGCCACGTTAGCCCAAACGCCAGTCTTGGGTGACCCCACCGAATTTACCTTTGTGTCCTACATCATGGGGATTGCTCACCCGCCGGGTTATGCTTTGATGACGGTTTTGGGTAAGCTGATACAGACGTTGGTTCCAGTGGGCACAATTGCCTGGCGTTCTCATTTGCTGTCGGCCGTAGCGGGGACGTTAACATCTTTATTTGTGTTTGGATCTGTGCATACGTCCACCCAAAACCTCGCAGGTCTGCAACCAAAAGTTGCTCAAAACCTGCGAGGTTTAAGCCTGATTGCCGGTTTATTTGCGGCGTTGTCGGTGGCAACGGCCGTCAACCATTGGCAGCACTCAATCCATACCAACCCCCACATCATCACCGGAACCTTCCTCGTTGCCAACCTCTACTTCCTGACCAAATGGTGGGCGAGTGGGAATAACAAGTGGCTCTATATCTTCTCCTTCTCGGCGGGGCTAGGCATAACCCACCATCCGTTGACGGTATTTGGGTTTGTGGGATATGCAGTTTTTATTGTGGCGGTACGGCCGTCTATCCTCCGAGATTGGAAAACCTTGCTCAAACTGGTGTTGATGGCTTTGTTGGGATTAACTGTCTGGCTCTACTTCCCCATCCGCAGCCCTCTAAACCCTGCCCTCGGCCCTACCAGTATGAACACCCTTACCGGCTTTCTGGACCATATCCTGGCCCGCGGACTGACCGAAAGTTTGCCCTTCTACACGCTGGCCGACCAACCCCAGCGCCAAATCATCTTCACTGCCCTGCTGCGTTTGCAATACAGTCTACCAACAATTTTGTTGGCGCTGTTTGGCCTGGTTTGGCTTCTTTTCGGCAAGGTGCAAGTTGCAAGTATGCAAGTTACCTCATCACCCCATCACCCCACTCCTCATCACTCCATCACCCCATCACCCCGTCACCTTATTATTCTTTATATGCTGCCGGCGCTGATTACCTACGTTTTTGTCATCAGCTTGCGTCAGCAAGATATTATGGCTTATTTGATTGGGCCATTTGCTGTAATTGGGTTGTGGGCTGGCTTGGGATTATTTGGATTGTTGACTGGTGTGCAAACTGTCAGTTTGCGCCGCAGCCAACTTGCCACTCTCTTGCTGGCAATATTTTTCTTTCTGACCGGGCCAATTTACCAGTTTAGTCAAAATGCGCCGCTTATTTCTTTGCGTCATTATCGTGAAGGGCAAGATTATACGGAGGCTGTTTTTAACTGGTTTGAAGGGCAAAATGAAGGCGCTGTGTTGCTGAATGATTGGGAGCATATGACGCCGCT
>JAAEOP010000843.1 GCA_024223125.1 Chloroflexota bacterium | reverse complement strand
CGTTTTGAATCGGGTACGCCACCTGTGCCCAATATCTATGCCGCTCTGGCAGGCATGAAGCTCATTCAAGCGGTAGGTTTAGAAGCGATTGAGAGCCATCTACAGGAGATTACGGGAGCAATCAAGGTGGGGGCAATGCGGCGTGGCTTTAATCTGGTGTCGCCAGTGGACCCGGCTAAACATGGAGCCTTAATTACTCTGCGGTCGCACAAAGTGGATTTGTTGGTGAAGTGGCTGGAAAAAGACAATATTATTGTCTCTGGTCGGGATGATAATTTGCGACTCTCTCCCCATTTTTACAACAACCAGGAAGATGTGAACAAATTGATGGACTGTTTGACGAAACATCAAGAGTTGCTGGTGTAACGGTCGTAGACTGACAACCAACGACAGATGACCGTCAACCGTCGTCCCCTCATCACCCCTCCCCCCATCACCTCACCCCCCCGCAACCAAAGCCAATACCCGCAGCGGACTACCAGAACCGTTAACGATTTTTAGCGGGGCAGTGAAGATAACTGCACCAGTGGGCGGTAGTTTGTCCAGATTTACCAGGCTGGCCAGACCCAATTTACCCGCGCCGTGCATTAACGTGTGGCAGGGGAAGGGGGGATCAAAGTTACCGGCCTGCCCCGCATCGGTGCCCACACATTCTGTACCGAAGCCCAACACGTCTCGTTCCTGAGCCAGGAAGCGCACACAATCGGCGTGGGGGCCAGGGGAATGGGGGCCATCGTCACGCACATTCAAGAATGCTTCCCGTCCCTTGCGCTTTGACCAATCGGAACGCAGCAGCACCCAAGAACCGGACGGGATTTTGCCATGTTCTCCTTCCCAGGCCAGCACATGCTCCCGCGTCAGTAGGAAATCTTCGTACGCGGCCGTTTCCTTACTCACATCAATAACGCAGGCTGGCCCCACAAACTGGTTGACGGGGATGGTGTCGGTCATGTTGTGGGCATAATCTTTGCCGGTAATCCAATGGCCGGGAGCGTCGAAATGGGTTCCGGTATGTTCGCCCAGAGTGATTGTGTTCCAATACCAGGCCGGCCCTTTGTCGTCATATTGGGAGATGGTTTCCATGCTGAAAGGGGGCGAGGGGGCAAAGATGGGGGGTAAATCAATGACGGGCGTATCCGGGCCGAGGGATTGGGTGAGGTCTACGATTTGCACACGGCCGTGACGCATTTCTTCCACCAACAATGATAAAACAGTGATTCGAGCAGACATATTTTCCTCCTATATTTGTGGAGACCTGCGAGGTTTTTTAACATCTTTGATTTCATGATCTCTAGTGATAAACCTCGCAGGTCTTAATAGTCGCCTACATTTCTCTGATAAATCGTTCAAACCGGAACGTATTCTCCGGCAGCTTCAAATCCATGCCAAAATGATCTGGCCCCACCGCTTCTACGCGGGCTACGATGACGCTGAGATCATGCCGTTCAAAGGCGTCTCCGACCGCGGCCATAAAATCAAATGGGGTGTTGACTTGGGTTACATGGGGGATGCCCGAACCTCTGGCAATGGCCGCTAGATCGGCGCTGCCTGCGGCCGTGTGGCTGGGAAAACCACCGGTGGAAAGCAGGCTGCCATTGTCAAAAATAATATGGGTGAGATTGGTGGGCCGGTAGCGGGCCAGGGTGGTTAATGTGCCCAAATTCATCAACACCGAACCGTCTCCATCTAAAACAACAACCTGGCGCTGCGGCCGATTTAGAGCTAATCCCAACCCGATAGAAGAAGCCAGCCCCATAGCATGTTCCAGATAGAAAAAGTTATCCTGGTGGCCTAAATCGTACAATTCTTGGGCGCAGGCTCCCATAATGGTGATAACCAATTTATCTTCTAATTCGGCGTAAATAGCTTCCAAACATTTGACACGTAACACGGCTAATCCTCAAGATAAGTTTGTAGTAACCGCTTTAGCGGGGATGGGCTGAAGCCCACACTACGAACCATTTAGCTAATCCTCCATCAGATCCCGCGTTAGCAGCAACGCGACTGGTAATGAAGAACTGAGTGAATAAGTGTGCGCCCATTGCACTTGACGGCCGACCTGAGCCGGATCACGAGCGATTTCATAAGGAATACCCAATGCTTGCAGAACCGGTTCTGTGACGATGCCGCCCTGTGTGTGCCAGGGATACGGTTCGCCCATGTGTCCGCGATAGGCGATGAGCATACAAAGGGGGATGTGATAAAGCTGTGCCAGGGAGACGATGCCGTTGACGGCCGCTAAGAAGCCATGATTTTGCATGAGCAGCAAATTGGGCGTTCCGGCAAAATAAGCCCCAGCAGCAATGCCAATGGCTTCCTCTTCTTTGGCTACTTCGATGAGAACCATTTCCGGGTCTTCATCAGCCATTTGCAGCAAGTAGAGCAGCCAGGTTTCGGGCAGGGCAGACACAAAGCGGATGCCGCAATCTTTAATGCCCTGATAGACAGCTTTAGAATTGTCCAGTGAGACAGTCATATCTGTTTCCTCATGATGGTGTATGGGGCGAGTATGATCTTTATTCTACTGTGATTTTGGCGTGTTACCAAAGTTTGCTTGTGATACCATTGGCGGAACTGATTTGGAGGTAGTAAATGAGAGGTAACAGATTGTTTATTTGGGGAGTGGGGGGGCTGACGGCCGTTTTCAGCATCATCACCCTTATTCTATTTTTTGGGCAAACGGCCGTGGCTGCCCCCCAAATTCAAACCGGGCCAAAACTGGTTATCAATGAAATAGATTATGATACGCCGGGCACATCAGATCAGGCTGAATTTATAGAAATCAAAAATATAGGCAATGGCGCTGCCAGCTTAGATTTGTTTTCCCTGGATTTGGTGGATGGTGACGGCGAGTCAGCTTCAGTTTATTTGACGCTGGATTTGCCAGCCTTCACCTTAAATCCGGGCGAATACTTTGTTGTGTGCCGGGATATGCTTCAGGTGCGTAACTGTGACTGGCAGCCGGAATTTCGCCTGGAAGATGGCACGCCAGACGCCCTGGCTCTAAGACGTGGCGGCGTCATAACAGATTCAGTGAGTTATGAAGGAGACACACCCGGTTATACTGAGGGTTCTGGGGTTGATCTGGAAGATGATGGGCTGGGAGAGATGGGTATTTCTCGTTTCCCGGATGGGGTGGATAGCGATGTAAATAATGTAGATTTTAGCGCCCGCTGTGTGACGCCTGGTTTTCCCAATACGGCCGTTACGACCAATTGCACCCAGTTATTTGATCCAAAGATGAATGTGACTTTAACGGCCGTTACCACAACCATCCCCCATCCTGATACCCCGGTTACATTTACAATGCAAGTCAAGAACAGTGGGTTAGTTTCAATAACAACAGATAGCTTTACCCACAATGGCGCTCTGGATTTGAACGGCCGGGGAACCTGCCACAGTTCACAAATATTGTTGGGGGGAGACAAATACGCCTGCCATTATCAGGTTTTAGCCGGTGGCAATTATAGCCAGACAGTGACGCATACAGTCTTGGTGACAGGGCATGATGATTTGAGCGTAGTGGTGACAGACACGGCCGAATCTCCCCTCCAAATCTTGCCCCACCCGCCGCAGTTTGTTTATTTACCGGCCGTACAGCTTGATTGGTTGGCTTATGGAGAGCCGAATGATTCCTGTCATGAAGCTTTGCCCCTGTGGGTGAACGCACTGTATCAGTTCAAGGCGGAAGACAATGAGGATTGGTATTTGTTTGATCTGGTAGATGCGGCCGTGATACGGATAGAACTAACAAACTTTGTGCCCCAGGATGGGCAGATTGTGGTGTACACAGGGCCAGATTGCGGCAATTTAACGTTTGTAGCCAATGAGGGTAGTACGGCCGTAAACCGCACCCTCAATCTCGGCCAACAGCCCGCCGGTCATTACCTCATCTGGCTAATCAACGACGGCCCGCTAAACAACACTGATTTGTACAGCCTACACATCATTCAGGAATAAATGACTGAACACTGAATAACTGAACACTGCTAACTGGCGCTAAGGGCTGGGCGGCGTGCGCGTAGGGGCCGGCGGCGGTGTGCGCGTGGGGGCTGGTGGATTGGTGGGTTGTGGCTGCGGGGTATTTGTTGGCGGTGGAGATGTGGGGGGCACGGCCGTCGCTGCCGGTGCAGAGGTATTGATGGGTTGGGGCACGGTCGTCGCTGCCGGGGCAGAGGTATTGGTGGGTTGGGGCACGGCCGTCGCGGTGGCAATAATTTCTTGTGTTGGCGGAATCGTTTGTGTGGGTGGGCTGTCTGTGGGTCTGGCGGCCGCCTTCTCAGCTTTAATCGTGGCCATGAAATTGGGAACCGGCGTTTCGGTGGCACGTATTCGGTAGGTGGGGCTGGCTGTCGGTGGTTGTGTGGGAGAAATGATTGCCGCCGGGGAAACAACTGCTGTAGGTGGTATTTGCGTGGTAGTAGGAACGACCGTGTTAGTGCCGGTTGGTTCTACCAGTTTATGTATAATGTTGGCCGATGGCGCATTTCCCCCGGTAGATGAGGAGGACTTATTTGGTATCAGCCCCCAAGCGGCCACCAACAAAAATATTAACAAGATTATGGCCGGTAAAATAATCTTCCAAATAGGCCAGATTGAGGATACAGCCGACGATTCAACCGTTGCCTCCGATTGCCGGGCTGTGACGGTCACCGCAGCCAACGCTTCGGCTTGAACAACCCGTTGCAACTGTGTCAGCAAAATTTCCAGCGAAGGGTACCTGTCTTGGGGTGATGGTTGCAGACAATTTTTAACGACTTCATAGCAGAGTGGATGTAAGCCCTCGACCACATCTTCCAGAGGTACGGCCGTGGCCACAAAATTCCCTGAGCTATCAAAAGAATCTACCACCGAAACCTCAGGTCGTTGTCCTGCCAGCATTTCATATAAAAGGATACCCAACGAATACACATTGCTGGCTGGGGTAAGCGTTTTTTTCTGTCGCACTTCCGGCGGAACAGCGTCCAGATTATCCCAACGAGAACGTTCAGCGATTGCGTAGTCGGGAAATTCGCTGCCTACCAGAAGGACACGGTCGTCTTCCCGCACGATAATGTTTTCTGCCTGAAGCTGATTGTGAATCAAGCCTAGTTCATGCACCGCGGCCACACCTTTACCAATTTGTTGGCTCAGAGTTAAGGCGGTATAGGGTGGTTGCGGTGTTGACGCCTGGAGTTGGACAGCCAGCAGCTCGCCAGCAACCGCATCATAGGTGAGATACGGCCGTGCATCAGCCAGCCTTCCCATTTGCCGGATTTTTGGTAGATGGGGATCATCACTTTGATGTAAGATTTTGGCCCGGTGCAAAAACTCATCTGCCTGATTGGGATCATTCCAGATGGTGATGGTGGTTTTCTGTTGGTTGGTCGTGTTCCTTGCCAAAAACTGTTGGTAGCCTTGCGCCCTTATTGGCGTTATTTTCTGTTTCAAACGATGGTCTGGCAGCGCCAATCTAGGCGGTGGGAAAACACCACGGCTGCTCAGGGCATTGACATCGGGTAGCGACTCTGTGGTGGCGGCAATGGCTGTATGCAGAGCGGCCGCCATTGTCGCCGCATCGCTAAAACGAGCCACCGGATCACGCTCCATCCCCTTCATGATGACCGCTTCTAACTCTGGGGAGATGTCGGGGTTGTATGTACGTGGCAATTGGGGCGGCTCCGATATTTTTCGTAAAATGACAGTCATCAAACTGTCGTCTTCATAAGGGATGAGGCCAGTGAGCATTTCATACAAAATAACACCCAAAGCGTAGATGTCGGCCGCGACTGTTGCCGGGCTGCCGTCAATCTGTTCTGGAGCCATGTAGATGGGTGTACCCGGTGTCAACCCACTGCGCGTTTGCAAATCTACCCCGATGATTTTGGCGAAACCAAAGTCGCCCAAATAGGCGTTGTCATGTGTATCTAACAAAATATTGCCCGGCTTAATATCACGATGAATGATGTCTAATTGATGGGCAAAATGGAGCGCTTTGGCCACCTGGCTAAAGATGAGATACGCAGTTTTCAGCGGTAGCGGCTGGCTTTCCTGAGCCAGATATTCTCCCAACGATTGGCCGTTTATATATTGCATGACGATGGTATACAGTCCATCGGCCGTCACTTCAAAATCATATACCTGGACGATATTGGGGTGTACTAAAGAAGCGACTGCCTGGGCTTCATGCTGAAAACGCTGCACAAAATCGGGGTCCTCGGTCAGGAAGGGGTGCAGAATTTTAACGGCTACATCGCGGCGCAGTTCGGGGTGGGTGGATTTGTAGACTTCGGCCGTCGCACCCCGGCCTAATAATTCTTTTAGTTGATAACGGCCGATTTGACGACCGTGATGGTAGGCAAATTGTTTGTTTCTGGCATGATCCATGTTGGATGCCACTCTTCTTCACATTATCAGGCTGCATGATTGAGATTGGAGATTGGGAGATTGGATTAACTACCAAAGCTCTGGTATGCAATTGAAGTCCCGATCCTTAATTTCCTGCTCTAAATTAGATTATAGGGGATGTGAAATGGGGAGATCGTGAAGATGTTGTTATCTTTAATGTTACTTGGCTACACTCCCAGGTATTGGTGCATGACTGTTTCGGCCGTTTGCAATTCGGTCGGGGTTCCGTTGAAAACAATTTGCCCTTTGTTCATGACGTAGACCCGGTCGGCCATTTCCAGAGCCATGGCCAGGTTTTGCTCGACGATAAGGATGGATAGTCCCTCATCCCGCAGTTGGCGAATGATGCGACTGATTTCGGCCACAATGAGGGGAGCCAATCCTTCTGATGGTTCATCGAGCAGCAGTAGCTGGGGATTGGTCATGAGGGCGCGGCCGATGGCTAACATTTGCTGCTCGCCGCCGCTTAGTTTGCCCCCTTTGCTGCCCAGCCGTTTTGCCAGAAAGGGAAATGTTTCCAGAATACGCTCATACGTCCAACCGCCATTAGCAGCGTTGCGGGCGGCCAGAGTGATGTTTTCTTTGACGGTCAGAGTGGGGAATATGTCCCGTCCCTGGGGAACCAGCCCCACGCCGAGACGGGCGATTTCATGCGACGGCCGTCCCGTCACATCCATTTCCTGCAGAAAAATACGGCCGTCTCGCGGCGGCGTAAACCCGATGATGGATTTAATCGTCGTCGTCTTGCCTACCCCATTGCGACCCAACAAAGCCACCGCCTCCCCTGTAGCCACGTTCAGGGAGACGCCTTGCAAAATGTGGCTGCGGCCGTAAAAGGTGTGAATGTCTTGTACTTGAAGCATGGTTATGTTTATTGAGATTGGAGATTAGAGATTAGCAATCTCCAATCTCCCAATCTCCAAATCACTCAATTACCCAAATAAATTGCCTGCACTTGTTCATCCTGGCGCACTTCTTCGGGTGTGCCGGTGCGAATAATCTGTCCATAATGCAATACTGTTATGCGATCTGCCAGACTGAATATCACGTCCATATCATGTTCTACAATCATCATTGTCAGGCTGCGGGGCAGGCTTTGAATGAGTTGGCTGATTTCGGCCGTTTCGGCCGGAGACATGCCGGCCGTTGGTTCATCCATCAGCAGCACTTTTGGTTCTGTAGCCAGCGCCAGGGCAATTTCCAGGGCACGCTGTTGACCGTAGGCCAATTCTTTGACTTTGGTATCGCGGAAGGGTAGTAAGCCGACGCGGGTCAGAGTGGCTGCGGCCGTGTCCATCACCCCGGCAAACGAGTTAATCGGCTTAAACCAATGGCGTGTAATTTGGGCTTGATGCTGCACTGCCAGACGTACATTTTCCAGTACCGTCAAGCCCATAAACAGATTGTTGCGTTGGAAAGTATGCCCCAGACCCAGATTAGCCCTTTTATTGACAGACAGATGGGTGATCTCCTGTCCGTCCAAAATAACGTTACCATTTGTGGGTGGCAGTTCTCCTGAAATGAGATTGAATAAAGTGCTTTTACCGGCTCCATTGGGGCCAATGATGGCGTGTCGTTCCCCGGAATCAACCGCTAATGAGACCCCATCTAAGGCCGCCAAACCGCCAAAATGTTTACCCAAATTCTCTATGGTAAGCTGGCTCATACTTCCTCATCCTTACGTCGGCCGTGCAGCAGTCCCATGATGCCTTTGGGCGCATAGATAACAAAGAGAATGAACACCATCCCTTCTAATGTTTCCCATCGTTCCGTGTAACTGCTGACTAACAGGGGGAACAGTCGTACCAGAGCGGCCCCCAGAATTGGTCCGGTTAATGTGCCTGCGCCGCCAATAACCACCATCACAATCACCTGCCCGGAAATTGTCCAGTAAAGATTGTCGGGCGAGGCATGGCGGAAGAAATGAACCAGTAACATGCCCGCTAATCCGGCAAAGGCGCCGGCAATGGCGAAGGTGGCCATTTTGTAGCGAAAAGTGTTGTAACCAAGCGACTTCATGCGCGGTTCATTTTCGCGGATGCCGCGTAATGTCCAGCCAAAAGGGCTGTTGATGAGACGGTGCATGATCCATAAAGAGATGAGGAAAAAAAGCAGAACCAAAAAGTAGTAGCTGGTGCGTGAGGTGAAGGCGTAAGTCAGTGGGCCAAAACCGATGGTGGGGCGGGCCACGCCGGGCAGCCCGTCGGAACCGCCGGTGACGCCAGACCAACGAATGGCGATGCTGAACAACATTTGGGCAAAAGCGAGGGTGATCATAAGGAAGTAGACGCCACTGGTACGCAGGGCAAAAAAACCGATGAGTAGGGCAACAACGGCCGTACCCCCCATCACCACCGGCACAGTCAGTAGTAAATTACTGGTCAACCCTAAGGCTAACTCATTTGTACTGGTAATGTAGGCCGCGATGTAAGCCCCCAGGCCAAAAAAAGCAGCCTGCCCAAATGAAGCCAGCCCGGTATACCCCAGCAACAAATCCAGACTCATGGCAAATATGGCAAAAACCAATACTTCAATCGTCAGGCTAATGTAATACGGTTTGACGACGAAGGGAACGATGACGGCCGCTGCCAGCAAGACAATGCCTGTGATTTTCGGTCGTTGGTTTACCCAGCCGCGCATTTTACTGAAGGAAGTTGTCACGGCTGTCACGTCCCACTTCCCTCTACGCCGAATAAGCCAGACGGCCGTAAAAACAACACCACCGCCATCACTGCAAAAATCAAAAATAGTGAAAATTCAGGGATAATCGCTTTACCAAACACATCTGCCATGCCAATCAGCAGCGCTCCCAAAAAGGCTCCCTTTAACGACCCTAAACCGCCGACCACAACCACAACCACCGTCAGAATTAAAATCTCAAAATCCAGACCAGGGTACAAGGTGGTGATGGGCGCGCCTAAGACGCCGGCCAACGCTGCCAACGCTGTGCCTACCGCAAACACGGCCGCAAAGACCCGGTTAATATTAATGCCCAGACCACTGACCATTTGAGCATTGGAGACGCCAGCCCGCACAATAGCCCCCAAACGGGTACGCCCCATGAACAAATACAGCCCCAACGCCAGCAGCAATCCAAATAGAATAATGGTCAGTCGGTAAATGGGAAAACGCAGCCCCATGAAAGGAATGTGCCCGGCCAAAAAGGTTGGCGGGGCAACCGATTCCACATAAGCGCCCCAATTCCACTGGATCATATCAGATAGAATCAAGGCGATGCCAAACGTTAATAAGACTTGTTCCAGATGGCGGTGTCCACCGTACATACGCCGCAGCAAAAACCGCTCGATGAGGATGCCCAATGCGCCTACCAGTAGCGGAGCCACAATAACGGCCGGCCAGAATGCGCCTAACTGTCGGATAGCTGTCAGACCAATGTAGCCGCCCAGCAGATAAAACGCGCCGTGGCTCAGATTGATTACATTCATCTGGCCGAAAATGAGAGACAGCCCGGCCGCCATTGTGAATAACAACATGCTGGTGACCAGGCCGTTTAATAGTTGGAGTAAAAAATTGTCCATTTTGAAATTGACAATTGACAATTGTTAATTATCAATTGTCAATTGATCAGCCTTGTGAATTGTCGCCGGGATCAACGGTCAGGCCCAGGTTTTCGAGGACGGTGTTGTGTAAACCGCCGTCAATTGTTTGTACATCGCGGGCGTAAACGTTGTGTTCGGGAGCCTGGGAATTAGAATCCAATTTGAAGGGGCCGCGCGGACTGGCGAAACTGATACCGTCAAGCGCTTCAACCATTTTGTCTACGGCCGTATCTCCTTCGGTACGAACAAATATTTCCTCAATCACTTGAGCGGTATCGAATCCTTGCACGGCAAACACATTTGGATCCCGTTCGGCAAACTCCTTGTAGTCTGTTTTGAACGCATTATTTTCTGGATTGTCCAACACGAATGACCAGTGGAGGGTGCTTTTTATGCCCAAAGCAGCGTCGCCTTGAGCGGTCAGCACATCCTCTTCAACCATAAATCCGGCACAGGTGAGTGGCAGCTGTCCGGCCAGACCAAAGTCGCTATATGCCTTAACGAAGGTTACGGCCGCGCCGCCGCTGTAGAAGGAGTAAACTAAATCCGCGCCAGAGTCGGCCAATTCAGCCATAAACGGAGCGGCATCCCCCATGTTGGGGAAGGGGGTGCGCTGTACGCCTACAATTGTGCCCCCGGCCGCTTCAAAGCTGTTCGTGAATCCGGTTACATTATCTTCCCCGGCCGCATAATCGGGTACGCTGATGATGGCGCTTTTGCCCACGTTAGCGGCCGCCCAGGGTCCCATGGCATGAGGCGCCATCCAGTTGGTGAAAGAAGTGCGCCAGATGTAAGGTGTTTTGGCCGCCCGGCTGAGGACATTGGCCCCGGCATTGGAGCAGATACATAAGACTTGATTGTCATGGAAATAGTCTCGCAGGCCGCCCAGGACGCCGGAACTGACGATGCCGGTGATAAAGGAGACTTCATCCTGCTCGACCAGTTTACGGGCTTTTTGTTGGGCCACATCGGGGTTGATTTCGGTGTCTTCTTTGATGAGTTCGATGGGACGGCCGCCAAGCTCATTGCCGATACTGTTGAAATACATCTCCATTGCCTGAGTGATACTTTCTCCCAGAACGGCGTAGATGTCTGAGTAGGGCAGCAGGACACCGATTTTAATGGGACCTGATGCGCCGCCTCCACCGCAACTGCTGAGAATGGCGGGCATGGAGAGGGCGACGGCCGTGCCCCCGGCTACCTTCAAAAACTGCCTTCTGGATAGGGTGAACTGATTCTCGCTCATGTTTTCCTCCTCTTGTTCTGAAAACTTACTACAAACAATAAAATGTAATTATGTAATTATGTAATTACTCAATTACCCAACAACTCTTTCACACTGGCAGCCACCATCTTTGCCAGGGTGTCAAAGATCATATTGCCTTCGGCGACGGACGCTTTAGCGGGTTCGCCGAAGTAAGCCTGGTCGCTGCCCGCATCTTTGAAAGTGGCAGCGCCATGATTGTGAATTTTGTCCGGTAGATCGATCCAGACAGGTTCTAACGTTTGGCGTATAGCTTCGTGTACCAGGTCTGGTCGGGCGGCCATGATAAGCGATGTTTCGTAGGAACCGGCGTGGCGAGCGCCGGCACGGAATTCGGCCGTGAGGGTATTGGCCCAACGTTCGTCGCGTACATCGGGCACGGCCACTTTGGCGGCGTCGGATTGGTTGACCAAAGCGGCGCCATCTTTAAGGGCCTGAAAATGGGCCGGCTCCAGGTGGTGATTGGAAAAAACGATGTGGGTGAAGCCGTGGGAAGCAAGGGAGTGGCATACGGCCGTGACCATCTCTATCAGCGTTTGGGTGGGAATGGTGACAGTGCCGGCAAAAGGCATGCCAAAATTGGTAACGCCATAATAGAAGGGGGGGGCGATGAGACAGGGGATGCCATCCTGAGCCAACAGAGCAACGGCACGATGGCAAGATTCCTGCGCGATAATGACATCAGTTTCCAGAGGTAAGTGGGGGCCGTGAGCTTCGGTGGCGCCGGTGGGAATGAGCGCTACCGTTGTTTGTTGGGCGAGTTGGGCCACGTCGGGCCAGGTCATTTCTGCCAGGAAATTTGATGTGGTCATGGGCGGTTAAGAATTCAGACCGGACAGATTTTTCCAGAGGAGTTGTCTATCAGATAGCCTCAAAAAATCTGTCTGAGTTGGAGGGATTGAATGCTTAAACAATAGAAGTGAATACCGACCAATCGGTATGTTTCCAAATGTATCACCCTGCCTATGGATTGTCAAACGACCTCAGCGACAGACTACAATGAGATGCACAATTCTCAAACAAAGCGTACCGGTATCATTCACAGTGATAGTATTAGTCGTAAACCCGCTTCAATCTGACGCACTAATGGCAGAGATAGCTCACCAACTTTTTCTGTAAATATTGCCTTGTCTACGGTTATAACCTGAGAGATATTGGCTACGGAATCTTTGGGCAAGCCTGTTTTCCGGGCTGGTAGTAAAACATTGCCAGGCGCTTCAGTCAGACGCAGATTGGATGTTATAACTACGGCAATGACAGTGTTAATAAAACTTTGATTGAATGAATCTGCTTGCAAAATAATCACTGGCCGCCGGTAACCGGGCATGGCGCCAACCGGGTCCGGCAGCGACGCCCACCAAATATCACCTCGTTGTATTACCATTCATCCTCCGGTAGTGACGCAAATTGTATCTGGGCAATAACTGGGTCAAGTTGGGATAGTTCTGTTTCGTACAATTCATTTAGGCGGGCTGTGATATTCTCTTGCCGTTTTTCCTCGAGAAAAGCGACGACTGCCCTGGTAAATAATTCACTGCGAGACATACCCAACTTTTGCGCCAGTTGATCGGCTTCTTGAAAAATAGGATCGGGGATTGAAATAGCTGTTTTCATATTATAAGTATAACCAAAGTTATACCATTTGGACAAGCAAACATTCGGTTGTTGGTTATCTCTCGATCTTTGCCAGGGCTGTGCGGCTTTCTTGGGTGCGGGGATGATCACGGCCGAGGAGTTGTTCTCGAACATGGAGCGCTTGTTGTAAGTAGGTTTGGGCTTGCGGCCGTTCCCCCATATCCCGGTAGAGTAAACCTAAATTTTGGTAACAGTCGGCCGTTAAATGATGTTCCGTCCCCAATGTTTCTTCCCAAATTCGGCGTGCTCTTTCAATATAAGTGTAGGCGGCCGTGTACCGACCCATCAAACGCAAACATCTACCCAGATTATGGCAGGTAAGCGCCGTTTCATGATGCTGCGGCCCGAATAAATCTTCCCAGCCGGTTAAGGCTTGTTGGAAATGGTTGACCGCCTCATCATAGCGCCCTAATTCTTGTAGACCTGTCCCCACATTGTTGAACGACATAATTGTATCGTTATGGTGTGAGCCTAAAATTTGCAGCCGAATTGATAGGGCCTGCTGAAAATGAGTATGCGATTCCACAGGACGG
>JAAEOP010000842.1 GCA_024223125.1 Chloroflexota bacterium | reverse complement strand
TATTTGCTCCCCTACTCGCCGTGGGGACGGCAGTTGCGCGTTGAGGCGGTATCTGGTTTGTTCCGCTTTCCACGGGGATAGAAAATGAGGACAAGCACAATCAAGCCACTCACAACGGTAACAGCTTCTAACCACATGATAAATTCTCCTTTTGTGTCTATTTAGGGGAAGTATTCAACGAGGCAGTTGGTGATTGCGTATGACAAATGTCATCTGCAGCCGCCATTTAACCGCGCTCGCAGCAACCTGTCCGTTAGGACGGCCGCGTTGTGGGAGAATATAGTTTTAGGTTGAAGCAAAAGAGAAGCGTTAAGAGACAAAGCGACGTATGCCGAGGCGCTCTGGAACAGTTTGGTATTAAGATGTGGCTACAATCGTGGGTCTACTGGCTCGCTTTCCAGGGCCAATACGCCAAAAACACATTCATGCACCTGGCGCAGCGGCTGGAAACGGACAAAACGTTCTAACGCTTCCAGCCCCAGGGAAAACTCACGTAAGGCCAGGTATCGTTTGCGAGAGACATTACGTTTCCGCAAGCGGTTCAAGTTTTCCAGCAAGGTGTATTCTGGGCCGTAGATGATGCGTAAATAATCACGGCCGCGACATTTAACGGCCGGTTGGATGACGCCCCGTTTACCGCGCATGACAAAGTTAATCGGCTTAACTACCATCCCTTCCCCCCCATTTTCTGTCAGCGCGTACCACCAGTTGACAGCGGCCGTTTCACTTTCCGCGTCCCCCAACTCC
>JAAEOP010000841.1 GCA_024223125.1 Chloroflexota bacterium | reverse complement strand
CCCACCGTCGCCGAACGTTTTCAAGAAGCTTATACTTTTTTAACTATTGATCTGACCCCTGGCTTTGATGAAATTGTCCGTAAAATCGAAGATATGGAAGTTGAAATTTCGCCGGACTTTGCGCCGGGAATACATGAGGTGCTGGCAAAACTGGCCTCGACGTATAAATTGGGCATCATCTCTGATACCATCCACACTCCGGGGCGAGGATTACGAGAAATATTGCAGAGAGAGGGCCTGTTGCAACACTTTAGCCACTGGGTCTTCTCCGACGAAGCCGGGGCAGCAAAACCGGCCGCCGCCGTCTTCGAGCAAGCTTCGGCCGGATTGGGTATTCCGCTTGAGCAAATTGTCCATATCGGCGACCGCGAAAGCAACGACATCGCCGGGCCGTTGGCTATGGGCATGTCTGCCATCCTCTACACCGGCGTCATCGACCGAGACAGCTCACAGACCCAGGCTACGGCTGTTTGCCGCAATTATAACGAACTCCCAAATATTATCAAAGATTTGGGATAATATACATCAGGAGCCGCGTATGAAACGGGGCTTCACCCGCACCGGATGACACCCATCTCGTTCCCAAACTGGGGTTTGGGAACGAGATGGGTGTCAGAGGAGGACAAGTGATGACGCACCCCAATCAGTCAGACCTCTCACACTTCAAATCAGAAGGGGATATCAACCTCTCATCCCAACGGCTGGCCTGGCAAGCCGAACATATTGAGGCTCAAACTCAGGCATTACTGGACGATGACGCCCGGTACT
>JAAEOP010000840.1 GCA_024223125.1 Chloroflexota bacterium | reverse complement strand
GGTGCCAATCAGCCGCACGTTGGCCGGAATCTTGAGCGTGCCGCCGCCGGCCAGCGGAATCTCTCGCTGCCGGTACTCCAGCAGGTACATCAATTCTCCAAACACCCTGGCCAGGTCGGCTCGATTGATTTCGTCGATGATGAGGACGCAGGTATCGTTTCGCAACTGAGCCTGTCGACAAAAATCCAGAAAACGGCCCGGCACCAGCGGGTAGCTCAGATCACCGTCCTTGCTTTGAGGCCGGATGCCCTGGATAAAATCTTCGTAGGCGTAGGCCGGGTGAAATTGGACCAACTCCCAAAAGCCATTTCCCCCACCGATCAGATGTTCAGCCAGTTTCTCAGCCACATAAGTTTTTCCCGTCCCCGGCGGGCCGTATAAAACAACCTGCCCCTTCCGCTTGATGGCTCGAATCCAACGCGAAAGATCATCTTCCTCAAGGCCGGTGTCTTCGGCCAATTGAGGGAGGGGGTATTGGGGATTAGGAGATTGGGAGACTGGAGATTGGGAATTTGTCCGAAGCGATGTTAACGTATTGGAGATAGGTTCGACTTCTCGTGTGCCGTTTTCTACTCCAACTTCCGTATATTTCAGGTATTCAGTGATTTCAGGTAGTGGATCATCTTTAGTTGCTAATAGAATTAATGGAAATAGATTTGTATATGTTTCAACAATCTTATCGATAAGCACATTAGTAGAATATGGTAATGGTAGGACAGAACG
>JAAEOP010000839.1 GCA_024223125.1 Chloroflexota bacterium | reverse complement strand
TCTACGCAATCCTGTTTGACTCGCCCCGATTTGCTCTTGGATGATAATAGGCAAGCGCATGTCGTTTGGTATGGCGCGGAAGTTGAAGATGTAAACGGCCGTTTGCAACCCCGGCAACTCATTTACGAAAGTATCAAAACGGGATCAACATGGACATCGCCCGCAATCGTTGGGCAAAGCCAGAACAACACCCAGCCCGCTATGGCAGCCTCTGCCGATGGTGCATTACACCTCGCTTGGGATGGCGGCCAAACAGTGAATTACGCCGCGCAGGTTCAATACGAATGCGATACAGCGCAACTAACCAATTATGGCCGCATCCTATATGATATTGCTCGCAAAGATACCTATTTACCGGCCGATGATCCCGTTCCTTTCTGCCAAAATCAATATGATCGCCTGCTGATAACGCCTAATCCAGACCCCGCTTACAGCAACGACCCCATGCCCCCTAACGGGGTTTACGACAAGATCGGGGATATGATTCGCGGGGCGCAATATGAAGTTTTGTTCTCTACGATGTGGTATAGCAGTGCGTCTAATCATGACAGTCCGGGCGCGGTTATTGCCGCCTCTGTCGCCGCTCTGTACAACAAGGTAAAAGCAAATCCAGAGCAATACCCTCGCGGCATGACAGTACGGATTTTGTTGGACAATCCGCCAGAATTGGCTACAGGCAAACCTACTGGACAGTTATGGTCGCTTATTGGCGATTTGCGTTATGCTGGCATTGATAAGATGGTTGATGAGGAAATTGGTTGGCGACTGGAAGTTGCTGATTTTGAAGGCAATCTACCACATAGTCATGTCAAAACAGTGGTTGTTGACGGTAAAACCGCGGCAGCTAATGGATTTAACATGACCTATGATCATTTTCCTACTGATCATCAGTCAGGGCTGGGAAAGGGTCGGTTTGATGTTGGTTTGCAGATTACAGGCCCGGCAGCACAGGCAACGCAGCGCATGTTTGACGATATGTGGGCGGGAGCGGATCAGCGATATTGCCTGAATCTCCATCCCCCATTAGGCATTCCCTGGCAGGTAACTTGTTTTGATAAAACGGCCGTTGCTGATCATGTGCCCGAAGTACAAAAATTTTATCTACCCGGCGGCAGCAGTACTGCTTTTTCCATGTATCGCTCTAAAGTTCATGATCAAGCCGACCAACAAACGATAGCCGTGTTAACGGCCGCTCAGGAAAGCGTTGATGTCATTCATGTTAACTTTACTTTAGATTTGATTTGTAATCTGAACATTCTTTTTGAAGTATGCAACTTTGACATTGCACCCGATTACATGACGGGGTTGTTGGCGGCGGCTCAAAAGGGAGCCACTGTGCGCGTTATTATTAAACCTGGCCCCTTTGAAGGGATTGAAAATCAGGTGGCGTTAAATGCGTTAGGTCAACGACTAGAAGAATTAGGAATTGAAGATCGGATCGAAGTTCGCTACTTTAACGGTTCTCTACATCCCAAAGTAACGCTTATTGATAATCAGCTACTCATTGTAGGCAGCCAAAATTTACATTACAGCGCTTTCGGCTCTGGCGGCGGCTTGACGGAATACAGTATTGCCACTGAAGACCCACAAGCCATATCAGATTTCCAGAAGGTGTTTGAGTACGAATGGGCACAGGCTATACCTGCCCAATGATTTGTGAATGTCTGCGTGGCAGACAAACGCTCGTCAAACGCACTATTCACACATTACATACCAGAAACTAGCGTAATCAAGCACGGGAGTTAATTATGGGTTGTCTTGTTACTGACGGGCGTCCCCCGTCTTATTACCCTTTTTATATGGTTGTTTACAGCGCGGGTGCAAGTCGCTTTTGACGGTTTTGTTTTGCCGTTACTTGGGTTTATATTATTATCATTTATGACACTGGCTTATGTACTGTTCTACGATCCGATGACGGGCATGAGCACGATAAGCTGGTTGTTCACCGGCTTTGCTCTATTGCTTGATTTAGGTGCGTGGGCAGTCAGTTGTTTTGCGAATAAAATCGTTATTTATAGGAGGTTCATTGTCGTTAACTTAAGACCTCGCAGGTTTCCAAAATGATCTACGCCCCTCTGAGGTTTTGCGTTAAAACCTGCGAGGTCTTCGCTTAAGTTAACACTTATGATAGGAGGTTATGTATGAACAAAGAACCTGTAGGATTGATTGTGGCTTCATTTACAAATGAGGCTGATATGGAAGCAGCGTTGAAGATTCTAAAGAAAGAGGAAACGGTTGTTATCCATGGCGTGGTCGGCATTTACAAAGATGATAATGGTAATATCCATCACAAAGACGTAGGCATGACTCCGGGTAAAGGCGCCGTAGCCGGACTTGTTCTGGGAGCGACACTAGGTGTGCTGACCGGGGGAACCGCTCTGGCGTTAGGGGCCTTGGGTAGTATTATCGGCGGCATTCTAGGTAAAAAGAAGGAAGATAAACATGTGCCGGTAGAGCTTTATAACTGGGAAGCGGCAAAGTTGAAGCCGGGCGATACGGCCGTGTTAGTCGTGTTTGATCCCCAGGGCACGGCCGTGTTGGTAGCCGATTTAGAGGCAGTCAGTAGCGAGGTGTTGACGGCCGTACTTTCTGCTGACCTGTTGCAACAATTGGCCCAACATAAAGAGACAGCTTACACGATGCTGACCGACACGCTGGGAAAACAGTAATCAACTGGAAGTGAATATGAAACTGATTGGACACCGGCAACCAAGGAAGGTTAAAATGGCAACAACCCCTGAATATCGTGATTATATTGTTGATTTATTGACGCCTTATTATCCCGTTACCACCCGTAATATGTTTGGCGGGGTAGGCATTTTTTGTGAGGATGGCATGTTTGGTCTTATTACGGCCGAAGATGTTTTTTACCTGAAAGTGGATGATGAAAATCGAGCGGATTATAAAGCGGCCGACATGCCCCAATTTATGAATATGCCCTATTATCAGGCGCCAGGGAACGTACTGGATTCAACAGAAAACCTGGGTGTCTGGGTGCAAAAATCCCTTGAAGTTGCCCATCGTTCACCTAAAAAGAAAAAAAAGAAGTAGACCAACTGTCTTCTCAAATTTTGAGGGTGAAAAAGTTGCCAACTTTCAGGATTCGACATGGTTCAAAGTTGAAGTTTAGCACCTTTACAATTTAAAAAGGTATTTTCTCAATAAGTCGTGGTGGACAGAACTCAAATGAACTTCTATCAGGAATAGCCGTGGCTTATCTGAATGGCTCCTCGCTTTTCTACCGCTTCTTGGGCTACTTCTGACTCATACTCACCACTCAAACTGAAGCTGCTGGTGTCTGTATGGGCAAACTCAACTTCAATATCATTCACCTGCACCGCTTTTTCGGCGATTCTGGCAAACAACT
>JAAEOP010000838.1 GCA_024223125.1 Chloroflexota bacterium | reverse complement strand
CGTAAGCCGGGCCTACAATAAACAAGGTGATGACTCCTATCCACGAATTGGACGCCCCCAACAGGCCCAGCAAAGAAACTCTTGTAGAAAGCAACTCCGCCCTGGTCGAAGCAGTCAATAATTTGAACGAGACACTCGGCGCTATGGGGCTAACCGAGGCCAAGATCATAGTGGACGTAGATCAACTCGCGGCCGAGGGTGGATTTTTACAAGTGGAGGATATTGATAAGGCGTTTATTAATTAGCGAATAAAGAAGTGGTAAAAGCCATTGCAAACAGCAAAGATGAATAGTAACGTGATCAGCCAGTAGGCCCGAAGCCAGGCTGAAAAGTCATCTGTACCTTCCGCTATTAATCTTTCGTAAGTTTTCTGAGCCTCTTTGCCCAGGATACCAATGATACCCATAAATATCAACGCGCCAATTATGCAACCACCCATAATAGAAAGGTCCTTTCTATGGCATTTCAAGATTACATTTTATTAGATGGTAAAAAATACAAGGTTGTGGATATGCCCGGCGGCGAAAGTTATCAGCCGATCCACGATAGATTTAGACGGTACACGGTCGGGCTAACCGGCCTGAGTATCATTCAGGACTTGACGCCAAGCGGGCGTGAGCCTCAATCCTGGCGGTTTAGATTTAAGATGTTCATCAGTGACCCCTGGCCAGACGCCACCTATGGCACCTTTAGCGATTTCATGACCGCTTATGCCAAGCCGGCGATAGCATTTACAGAGCACAACGATACCGTCACGCATGTTATCGGTATCCTCAACGCCGTAGCCGAGGAACCCCGGGTCGGGGCCAACATCGAAGGGATTTGCAACGGTGTGGTTTACATCAACACGGCTATGGAAAAACTTTACGGACACGTTGCCTCATGATTAGCGTAAATGCCACCCTCGATGCGGAACTGGATAGCCTATTGCGCCGGCCGGCAACTGCATTTACAGCCAGGCGGTTTATGCCGGTCTGGACCCAGGAGATCGCCGCCGGCGCCACCCAATATGCGATGGGCCATTCGGCCTG
>JAAEOP010000837.1 GCA_024223125.1 Chloroflexota bacterium | reverse complement strand
GAAAACCCTGGCCCACCACCGGAATGGGTGAGATAAAAGCTGTTTCCCGTGGGCACAACAGCCCAACCAAGACCCTGAAGCATCTCATCAAATGCGGCCGCGTCAGATGTGTTCCCAGGGACAATATGACTCTCATGGGTCATCATGGTCACTGACTCTTCTGACAAAATGCGTTGACCGTTTAGTTCGCCCCCATTTAAGTAGGCCATCGCAAAGCGGGCCAAATCAGTCGGTGACCCGATGAGGCCCGTTGGTCCATTTTGGTCGGAGTAGATATGGTTGAACCACAATATCCCATCTTGCTTCTCTCGTACTAGCGTGTCTTTGTCTACACCTACAATTGGCAATAGCAACGTTTGTAAATCAACATTGGGATGGGCACCAATGGCTTCGGCGGCGATCATTGAAGGGGTGTAGCTAAAACCCGTTTGATTCATCTCCAGCGGCTTAAGAATATGCTCGACGATGTACTCCTCGTAGGTCTGTCCGGATGCCGCCTCAATAATCGCGGCCAGTACCATATACCCGACGTTGGTATAGACTCCTTCTGAGCCAGGCTCATAGCTGAGTTTGGCGTAATCGGGCAATTTTTCTT
Organism: Chloroflexota bacterium; assembly: GCA_024223125.1. The sequence goes on along the minus strand of JAAEOP010000837.1, from coordinate 771 downwards.
GAATCAGGGCCGTTTGATTCCAATCCGGGTCGCCGTCGGTGTGAATCCAGCCGATGATCTCCGGCACATTGTTCGACAGGCCTGAGCTGTGATTGAGCAGGTGGCGGATGGTGATTGTCTCGCTGCCCGCCGATGGATACTCGACCTCAAAAAAGGGCAAATAATCCGTTACGGGGTCATCAATATTGAGCAAACCCTGTTCATGGAGTTGCAGAACAGCGATAGCAGTGGGAATCTTGGTTATCGACCAATAGTTGTAGACTGTTTCTGGTGTGGTTGGAATGTTGCGTGGGCCGTCGGCCAGGCCAAAACCTTCCTGGTAAACGACCTCGCCATCTTTAACAACCACCAGCGACAAGCCAGCGGGGGAATCGGCATTGTATCCGGCTAGATTGTCCAGAAACTCTTCTAATTCAGCCAAACTACTGACCGTAGCCGGCGTCTCTAATGGTCTGGCCACCAAGGTCAAATAGGCAACTATCGCCAGAACAGCGAGTACAGCAACGACAATACCGATTCTTTGCAGCAGTTTTTTCTTCATTTTTGTTTTACTCCATTTTCATAATGTTGTTGTAACTATTCAGCCGAGGCCAGAGGAAGCCGAAAAAAGGGATGTGTGGGGGTGAAACACCCCCACACATCCCTTTTTTCGATAATTTCCTCGTCTGCTGAGTAGTTACATGTTGTTGCAAGATAGGACTATAGTCCGGGCTTGCCTTCGTTTAGGTCAATTTAGCAGGCAGCGCCAGCGCCTAGCGCAATCCTGGGGGG
>JAAEOP010000836.1 GCA_024223125.1 Chloroflexota bacterium | reverse complement strand
GATTTACGGCCGCTTATTCTGGACCTGGCCCTGACTCAAACTTCTGACCATTTGCCCCACATTTACATGCACTTAATGTTGCAGCCGGGGCTGACCGGCCGACCGGATGAACTACTGCTGACATTGGGGCTAGACCCATTGGACTGCCATATCCATCGTACGAAGATTGAGTTGGCGTGAGCTGCAAGTGGGCCGGTTATAAGTTGCAAGTAGGGGGAATTGTTGTGGTATTGATGATGGTTTTAGGAGGCTGCACGGCCGTTACGCCATCACCCCCACCCCCCATCACCCTATCACCTCATCCCCCCATCACTCCATCTCCCCCCAAACCAGACAGCGGTTGGCAGGACATCCATCCAGGGTTGGAACAGCGCACGATTCGGTTGTTCAATGAGGAGGGGCGACAAATTGAAGAGATTTCGATTTTTCGTTTGCAGCCTGATTTTTATGAGTTTGCCATTGCTTACCGGCCTGGCGAACCGCAGCTTTTGTCTGATTGGCAGACGGAAACGGGAGCGCTGCTGTTACTGAATGGTGGCTTTTTTATGGAGGATTATGTGGCTACCGGTTTGACGGTGGTGGATGGGCAGGCACACGGCCGCAGCTACGATGAGTTTGCCGGTATGTTTGCTGTCACCGGGGCAGGGCCGGAGGTGCGATGGTTGGGGACACGGCCGTATAATCCCCATGAACCCTTGAATTATGCTTTGCAATCGTTCCCTATGTTGCTGAAACCGGGCGGCCAAATTGGCTACTTAGAGGTGGATGTTGATAAAGCGCGGCGGACAGTGGTAGGGCAGGATGGCGACGGCCGTATCCTGTTCATCATCGCCCCCTGGGGCAGCTTTACACTGCACGAATTGAGCCTCTGGCTGGTCAACTCCGATTTGAACCTGGACGTAGCTCTTAACCTGGATGGTGGCACATCCAGCGGTCTGCTGTTGGCCGAACCGGAACAGAAGATACCTTCCTTCACCCGCCTGCCGCTTGTCATTACAATATTTCCCAAAGAGGTGATTGAGTAATGGGATAATTACTCAATAGGCGCTTACGTGTTAACATCGACAAAAAATTGTCGATAATCAAGAAAATAATGAATAGTGAATAATTAATAATGAATTGTGAAGTGAGGATTCATTCACCATTCACAATTCATCGTTCATTATTCATTAG
>JAAEOP010000835.1 GCA_024223125.1 Chloroflexota bacterium | reverse complement strand
TTGTCGCCGGAGCTTCTAACAGCGATGGGAGCAGATCCAGTGTCTATGTGTCGCGGTGTTTTGGATGATGCCGTGTGGGTTGGGCGGTTGAGAGAGGTGCTGTCTACAGATGATTTTGACACCAATCTACGCCTGGCACATCTCCGTGACCGTTTAGGCGCGCTGCTTGAGTTGCCGGAGTACAGTGTCCTCTGGCAAGGGCCGTACCTGGACCCGCTAGCGGCTGCCGGCAACGGGCAAAGCTTGTTGTGGCGTTTACCAGATCCGCGCAATCGTCTGGCGGTCTACATCACCTCCCAGTTGTTAGCCTTAACCAGCCTGCTCACAGTTTGGCCGAAAGAACAAGCGCCCTTATTGGTGTTCTTGCATGAGTTAGATATCGGGCATAGCTGGATAGAGCTATTACAAACCTTCCCCAATGTCAGATTAGTGGTATCTACAGAGCGAGTTATTAAGCTGTGGCCCAATAGTCAACGGTTAACCGGCTTACTGGTGTCTGGCCTGGATGACCACAGCGCTGACCAAATACAGGCCGAATTGCCCGGGATCAGGCCCGCAGACTTGCGCCGTCTGCCAAAAACACGCCTGGTTTTGCGGCGAGGTTCGGAAATCGGCACGGTTGATGTACGGTAATGCAGGGGAGTAGGGAGTAGGGAGTAAGAAGTAGGGAAAAAAAGCCCTTACTCCTTACTCCTTACTTCCTACTCCCTGATTGGGATATATGGATGGCAACTTGAGTTAAACAAGAAAAGAGAGGTACTGTATGCCAGTTA
>JAAEOP010000834.1 GCA_024223125.1 Chloroflexota bacterium | reverse complement strand
GGATTTCTTGTACATTGAGCAAGAACTTTTATATGACCGGGAAGTAGGAAGTAGGGAGTAGGGAGTAAGATTTTTCCCATACTTCCTACTCCTTACTTCTTACTCCCGTACCCTGTTTGGTTCCGGCTCGTCCGGGTTAGGTTAATTATAACTTGTTTGTGGGCATAGCGTCAAACCGCCTCTTGTTGCAGCTTAATTTGGCCAACTATGCCATTTTTTGTTGACCAACGGAACGGTCAGGAGAATCAAAGTTGTAATAACTTCTCAAGCGTTGCCGATAAAACCTTGATGGCTTGTAAATACTCATTCAAATCAATGTGCTCGTTGGGGGTGTGGTCGAGGCTGCTGTCGCCGGGGCCGTAGGCCACTATAGGAGTATTCGGCCAGTGAGGGGCGACCACATTCATATCGGCGGTGCCGGTTTTGACCACAAAGCGGGGTTTTCCACCCGTAGCCCGAATGGCTGACAAAAAGGCTCGGACCAACGGGTTCGATTTGCGGCCTTTGTAGGCTAATTCCTGACCGGAAAAATGAATATCTGCCGTTGTTCCTGGGGGCAAGGTGTCGACCAGATGGCCCAGCTCTTTCTCTAACTCCTCCGGACTAATCCCCACCGGCAGCCGAAAGCCCATACTCATTTCAACAGTTCCAAACGCGCCCTCATCCTTGCTGGCAATATGTCGCAGCGACGGGTCGAGCCGGGTAAAGGGCGATTCAGCCTCGCGTTCCTGATTGAGCGCCGTGCAATAATCTTCAACTTGTCGCCACAAATCAACTGCCTGTTCAGCCGGCAAGCGACCTTCTCCAGCCGAGTGGCTGAAAGGAACGTTTAGGGTGACATTCATTAGCAGGCGACCTTTGTAGCCCAACGTCACGCGATCCCAGTTGCTCGGTTCGCCGATGATGCAGAAAGCAGGGGGGTGGAGGTGCGGGGGT
>JAAEOP010000833.1 GCA_024223125.1 Chloroflexota bacterium | reverse complement strand
GGCGAGTATAGCATACGCCATCTGAAACATGAAACTTGCTCATGAATTCGTTAGTGGAGGTTAAGCGCCACCGGCAGCAAATATCGAGCCATTTTGTTGTTGAATAATGTGGGTTTATGCTATTATTTAGAGCATATAGTATTTCTTAAAAATTGGCTGAAACAGGAGTTGTGGGATGCCCGCATTAACCCGTTGGACGATTAAATCGGCATTGATTTACCTGACGGCTGCGCTGCTGCTAGGGATAATATTAGCCTTGCCAGACTCGGTGGCTGTGCCTGCTTTTGTTCGCGCTATGAACCCCGTTTTCTTCCACCTGTTTTTGGTAGGCTGGGTCACGCAGATGATCTTTGGGGTTATTTTTTGGATGTTTCCCATTATCACACGGGCAAAGCCGCGCGGCAATGAAACGTTAGGTTGGGCCAGTTTCCTATTGCTGAATGGTGGATTGCTTTTGCGTGTTGTAAGCGAGCCATTGGTTGCCACACGGCCGCAAGCCGGTTTGGGTTGGCTATTGGCCGTTTCGGCGTTATGGCAATGGTTGGCGGCCGTCCTGTTTGTCTTTCTTACCTGGCCACGGGTCAAAGAAAAATATCGCGGAGAATGACATGCCATACCTGAGCCGCTGGATGATTCGGGCCGCTTTCATCTATCTTTTGCTTGGTTTTACAATTGGTGGGCTGATGCTGGCAAATAAGGGTTTGTCACTGCTGCCGGCGGTGTGGGGTTGGTTGCCAGTTCACATCGAATTTTTGTTGATGGGGTGGATTGTTCAGCTTGTGATGGGGGTTGCTTTCTGGATTTTGCCCCGTTATTGGACGAAGCCCCGCCGCCCCCATGAAAACTACGTCTGGATTGCTTTTGCCTTGCTTAACTTAGGTATTTGGCTGGTAACGGCCGCTACGTTGCTGCACACTGGCCGTGAAATTTTGCTGCTAGGTCGGGTGGTGGAAGTCGGTGGGGCACTTTTCTTTGCCCGCCACGCCTGGGGACGCATTGTATCCAGAGATGGGGTGTAATCGGCATTATCGTATATGTATATAGGCGCTATTCGTCTTAGAAAAGAGAACTTATTCCTGAACTGACACCTTACTTTCTCGTTTGTTTTTTTGCCAACGCACAATGCGGACAACACCATAAATGAACAGCCCTACCAAAACAAGCCAGGGTAGAATGGCAATGACAAAAACAATGAGGAAGTCGGCCGTATTCTGACTACGGGCTACAAGGGAATCAACCGCATGGCGTACCGTTTCGACCGGACGCCAACCGCTTTCGACGGACCGCTTTCGACGGGTTGATTGAGAATATAGGGTTGAAGGTCAATGCTCAAGACCAGCGCCTGACGAGCGAGCAAATCCTGAATGAGTGGTTCACGGCCGTCTCGTTTTGCCTGGGCAGTCTGCCGCTGTCGGATGAGATTGGCGGCAATGCCCAACAGCCATGCTTTGGGCTGCCTGTCCGGTTGAAAACGGTCGGCATGTTGCAACGCTTCCGCAGTTACATCGTTCAACAAATCAAGCGCTGTATCGGCGACGGCCGTGCCGCTGGCTAATCCAGATCGCAGCACATACAAACGCAACGTACTCAATAAGGCGTCTGTTTCGTTGGCAATGTATTGATTGAGCCGTTGATAAGCGACGGCCGTGTGACTCTGTTTCTGCATATGGAAATCCATTTAGAGAACTTTGGTAAGCGTCCTATATATTATATTCAATTTCAAGGGGTGGAAATGTCACATGACGGCCGTAATCCCCATACAGCAATCGAACGGCCGTCCCCCACACAACGAGAAACGGCCGTTTCACACACAACAAGAAAACGGCCGTTCTTATTCTAGTTTTCGCTCATTTCGTCGAGTAGTTGTTTTAGTTCACGTCGCGTCACGTTTGCACGATCAGACTTGCTGTACACAAACAAGAGATACAATGTCTGAGACTCGTTATCTTCAAGATAGTAGAGCAGACGATACCCACCGCTTTTGCCGCGTTTCGCATCTCTGTTGGGCAGGCGAACTTTGCGAATTCCACCGCTGCCTGGAACAATGACGCCAAGTCGGGGAATCTGTAGTAACAATTCAACCCCTTCTCGAACATCGTCTTTAATATGAGAGTAACGGCGTTTTAGCTTTTTGACCGAGCGTTTGAACGAAGCGGTAAGCTGAACGTTATAGGTCATGTAATTCTGTGACCCAATCAGAGGCGTTATCTTCTGTTTCTGCCTCCCGTATCATACGTTGCCACAATGCGCTTGCCGCAGCCACAATCTCATCTTCGGGTTCCTGCTCACGATTGAGTAGGTTGTCGAGGATGAGTTTGATTTGCCGAAAGGACTTAATGTCAATGACAACGGCCGTTTCCTTACCATCTTCGTAAATGACTGGATATTGATTTTGTGAAAGGTTTTTTACTGGTTGCATGTGTGCATTGTAACATAAAATGGTGGTTTCTTCGCAGGAAACGGCCGTCACCACCGCGCAGATTGGTTCAATCTTTTACGCCGTCTCCCACACACAGCAAGCAAAACGGCCGTCCCCAATCCCCATCCGTTCCTGGCTCAAATCTGGTGAAGATTGACGGCCGTTTCACCCACGCACAACAAGAAACGGCCGTTCCCAACCCTCCTTCTACTCAACACAAAGCTGGCGGGGTGGACGGCCGTTCACACACTAGATTAGTCCAATCTCCAAGATTGGACTAATCTTTTACACCGTTCCTCACACCAAGCAAAACGGCCGTTTGCACTCTCACCAAACAAAACGGCCGTTTCACACACATATCAAGAAAACGGCAGTTTCCCACACAACAAGAAACGGCCGTCTCTATCAAATGCTAATATACTTCATCATGTGTACCAATATCGAGTAAGACTATAACCTCTTCGCGTGACTCTGGATCAAATTCCAACGAAAAAAGAACACGGCAGTCATAACCACAAGAGCAAGCCCAAAGGCCAATTAGTGCGCCGCTGAGTTTATGTGTACTTAAAAAAGTGGCGAACACATCTTGTTCCATTTGCCGAATCGTCTTGTCAATGCGCTGACGCAACTTTTTGTCTCGTTGGGTAAATTTACGGTAAGAACGTTTGAATTTAGGTGTAAGAACAAGTTGTCTCATGCTATGTCTTTTTCTAACAATTCATGTAATTCCTGTACAACTTGATCTGCCGATTGAGTTGTGAATTGCTCGTCTCGAAAAGCATTCAATGATTCTTGGGCGTCTTTAGCAAGTGTCAAACGGCGCATTTCAATGAGTCGTTTTTGGAAAATATCAAATAACATTTCTTGTTGTTCAAATGGCAATTGATTGATTGTAGAAAGCACTTGATCAAATGTAATTGTACTCATCGTCTATTTTGCCTCATATAAGATATGGTTTTGCTATCAAGTATAGCATACAAAGTGGGGAAGAAAGACAAAACGGCCGAGACCGTTACAGTTTGGGGACAAAATTGCCCCCCGTTTCCAAGGGCAAATCGGGACTCCAGCCGGCGACAATGGCCGTTAACGGCATTCGAGAAATATCATAACCAGCCAATTCAAGCGGACACTTGCCCCGTATCCGC
>JAAEOP010000832.1 GCA_024223125.1 Chloroflexota bacterium | reverse complement strand
CTTCACCTCATACCCGACATGATAGCTCTCAGCTTTTTGAATAACGTTTTGCCCGCCCGTGCCGGTGAACTGTTGTTCCCCCTCTTGATGAAACAACGGCATCAGGTGGCCGTGGGCCAGAGTTTGGCGCTGCTACTCATCGCACGTATCTTCGATTTTCTGGCCGTCTCATCTCTCTTTCTGATTTTTACCCTGGCTGTCCAGGATGAGTTATCAATCGGAGCCAGACAGGTGATCCTGACTGCTGCGGTTGTTTTGACTCCCTCTCTAATCCTGTTGGCAACCCTACCCTGGTTGAGCAAAAGCAGTCTGGCGATGTTAGACTGGCTGCTGCACCGTTTGGGGGTAGCCCATCACCGTTTGGGCCAATGGGTACACAAACTGGGCGAACGAGCCGTCACAGCCTTCATCCAGGTTCATCATCCTCGTCGCTACTTGAAGACCTTCATTTGGTCCATTGCCGGTTGGCTTTGCACCTTCGCCTGGTTTGCCGCTTTCTTAAAAGCCTTCGATTTGCCCACCCCCTACGCTTTGGTGGTGGTTGGGGCCACCTTTGCGACCTTAGCCAAGGCAATTCCCTTCATCACCGTCGGCGGTTTTGGCGCTCATGATGCCGGGTGGGCATTCGGTTTCAGGCAAATGGGCATGGATTGGCAAACGGCCGTTGCCAGTGGTTTGGCCGTGAATATACTCACTTTGTTCGCTTCGGCCGTCTGCAGTGCCATTGCCTTTGGGTATATTCATTGGCAACGACAAAACAAGTTAAAAGCGGTGTAACCGACACATAATTATCAGATTTGATACTTTCGG
>JAAEOP010000831.1 GCA_024223125.1 Chloroflexota bacterium | reverse complement strand
GCTATAATTTATTCTAAACGACAGACCTCTGGAGAAAATCATGACGGAAAAGAATAACAAAACCAAAATTCTGGGGCGTTACATTGTCGCGGACCCTAAAATTTGCCACGGAAAACCAACGTTTCGCGGTACACGCATTTTTGTATCAGACGTATTAGAGCAAGTTGCTAGTGGTCTGGCTTGGGAAACTATCATCGAGGAATGGCACAATAGCATCACCAAAGAAGCTATTGCCGAGGCAGTACAGTTGGCAACACAAGCCTTAATGAAACATTCGGATGAATTTGTTTTAGAACCAGCGTGAACATTCTTGACGAAAACATCCCAAGAAGTCAACGTGAACTACTGCTAAGTTGGCGTGTCCCCATTCGCCAAATTGGTTATGATGCGGGTCGGAAAGGAATCCAAGACGACGAGATTGTACCGCTCTTACATCGGTTGCGCCATCCTACCTTCTTCACCCGTGATTCTGATTTTTTTGATCGTAAATTGTGTCATCAACGATATTGTCTTTATGGATGTTGACAAATACGAAGCTGCTTCATTTGTGCGCCGCGTCCTTCGCCATCCAGAACTAACAGGCCAAGCGAATGGGCGCGGTTATCCGTGTTTCAAGCAGAGGCCTTTCACTGTATCGCCTTCGTGTTGGGGAGTTGATTTTTCTCAATTGGCCTGAGTAAATCATGTGCAGCCATCTAACGTCCCCCACCCCACACCCTCCGCCCAACGGACATCCCGCTGGGTGGTTTGCTTTTAAATCAGCGTCCATCCGCGTTTATCCGCGTCCCATAACGAAACCTCGCACTCACCCCTACGGCCGCTTCACCAACGGCAAAAACACAAAAATATCCGTCGGCATCACCGAAACCGTACCCGTCAAAATCGGCGCGCCCTCCAGCATCGCGTTCAGCGTCACCGTGTACGGCGCGTAATTCGTAAGCCCTGTCAGCGAATAAGCGCGGGTCGGATTCGGAATGCCGGTGATGGGAGATGGCTCGTCGCCAGCAGGCCCGTCATAGCTGATTTGCCAGGTTGCCTCAGCGGGCACACTCACATTCACCTCCCAGCTTAACTGGATCGCCCGGTCGGACGGAGT
>JAAEOP010000830.1 GCA_024223125.1 Chloroflexota bacterium | reverse complement strand
TAGCGGCGCGAATGTACAAGCTACAGCCACGGACGCGGCCGGTAACACAAGCGAATTTAGCAGCGGCCCACCGCAGATCAGCCATGTAGACCCGGTAGATGCAGTGCCTGGCATGAACGATCTCGGCGTGAACATCTTTGGCGCTGGGTTCCGCGACAATGACCCCATAGGCGTTGATTTTGGCGCAGACGTGTACGTGAATCAGATCATTTACCACGGGCCGGATCATGTCACCGCTTATATTGATGTAGACCCAGCGGCCGCGCTCGGCCTCCGCGATGTGACCCTGACCAATTATGACGGGCAGTGGGATACGCTTGTAGGTGGGTTTGAGATTGTGTCTACACCGCCGCCGCCACCGGTGGTTACGGCCGTTACCCCCGACGAAGCAGCCCCTGACACCAATGGCGCTTTGTACATCAGTGGCGCAGACTTTATTGACCGGCCGGTTATTACCTTCTCCGGCCCCATCACAGTGGTCTGGACACAGTTCAACGACCCCACTGAAATTGTTATCGAAGTGGTGGTGGCGGACACGGCCGTGCCTGGCAGCAGCTACGATCTCACCCTCACCAACCCCGACGGCCAATCAGACACCTTGCTCAACGCCATTACAATTGTTAACCCCTACTTCACTGATGTCGCTCCCGCCCACAATGTGGACGTGAGCAGCGGTGAACACGGTGCGGCCTGGGGCGACCTGGACGGCGATGGCTGGCTTGATCTGGCGATTGGCAGCGGCGAACTCTTCACCAGCACGGCCGCCAGCTTTAACGACGCTACGGCCGCCGCCGGATTGGACCCCATCGGCTATTTTGGCGGCGTGGCCTGGGCCGACCATGATAACGACAGCGATCTAAACCTGCTCTCTAGCTGGGCCAAAGTATACCGGCAAAACAGCCTGCCCTTTAGTAAAATCTGGGATGATAGTAGCAACCAACCTACGTTGGCCTGGGTAGATTATGACCTGGACGGGGATGTGGATGTGTATGCCAGCGGCCAGCTTTACCGGCAGGATGGCAGCGCGACGTTTACCAATGTCACCACGGCCTCCGGACTCAGTATCAGCATGGCCGACGAGTGGCTATCCAGCGTGTGGGCCGATTATGATGATGATGGCAACCCCGATCTTTACCTGACCTGCAATGGCTGCCCCAATCTGCTGTTCCACAACAATGGTAATGGCACATTTACGGATGTCACGACGGCCGCCGGTGTGGGCGACACTGGTTCCGGTCATGGAGCTAACTGGGCAGATTATGACAACGACGGTGACTTTGACCTCTTCATTGCCAACAACAATGATCAATACAATGTCCTCTACCGCAATGATGGTGCGGGGACATTTACTGATGTCAGCGCGGCTGCCGGTTTCCACGATCAGACCAACAATGGCACCGGGACGAACTGGCTGGATTACAATCTGGACGGTTGGATTGATGTGTTTGTGGTCAACCGGTATCACGAAAATCGCTTGTATCGTAACAATGGCGATGGCACATTTACCGATTATCGCATGGCATCTGGTGTGAATGACGGCCGTGACAGCGAAGGTAGCACAGTCGGCGATTACGACAACGATGGCGATCCCGATATCTACGTCGTCAGTGGCAGTGATGGTGACGGTACGCCCAACTTCCTCTACGAAAATAACGTCAGCGGCCAACATTGGCTGAAGGTGAAGTTGGAAGGGGTGTTGAGCAACCATTCGGCCATCGGCGCGATCATTAAGATTTACGGCGCTGGGCCAATACAAACGCGGCAGATAGCCGGTTCCAATGGCTACATGAGCCAGGATGCGCTGGAAGCGATCTTTGGCCTGGGCAGTTATGCCGGGCAGGTAACGATAGAAGTTATCTGGCCCAGCACTGTAGTGGATACCATTTCTGCTGTAGCAGCCGATCAGGAAATTGTGATCGTGGAGTCCACCACTTACCTACATGATCTGGGAATGGTGGGAATCTTGCCCGCTAATCCGCTGCCGGCCAATGTGCCCTTCGCGCCGCTGGCAACAGTGCGTAACTTTGGGCAAAACACGGAAACGGGAGCCAGCGTACAATGCCAGATTTCACACGGCGGTACGACTGTTTACAACCAGACGCTGACAGCCGGCCCCATCACCCCGGCGGCCTGGGCCAGCATTAGCTTCCTCAACTACACGCCCACTACATCCGGCACGTACACCATTCAATGTACGGTGACAATTGCGGGGGATGAACGGCCGTTAAACGACAGCCTGACTCAAACCTTTGATGTCACTCAACAAATTGCCGACGCCTGGACAAAAGATAATGACCATGATGATGGAAACGTCCCCAGTGGCAGCAACAACTGGTATGGTTCCCCCGATGTCTGGGTACGTTGGGCGGCCGATGGCGGTCTGGTGCATCAAGACCCGATTGCCGGACAGACGAATACGGTCTATGTACGGCTCCGAAATCGGGGCAATGTGACCATAACGGGCACGTTGGATGTGACCTGGATTGAACCGTCATTGGGTACGCGCTGTGGCGATTGGGCGCCGATTGGCACGGTAGCTTTTAATAATCTACTGCCGGGCGAACAACGTATCGTCAGCCTGCCCTGGGTTCCCACACGCAGCGGCCACACTTGTATGCAAAGCATCATAGACTCGCCGGCCGATCCGTATGATCGTGGTCTGGAATGTTCGCCACAATGGGTTCCCTGGGACAACAACATCTCCTGGCGCAACATCAATATCTTCCACAATCCCACCACAAGAGGCGTGACAGACATCAAGACGGCCGACGTGCGACTGGTTAATGTGTATGCCCAATCGAAGGATGTGGACCTGGTGGTTGACCGGATGACTTTCCCCAAGACGGATACGTTGACGGTGCTACTGCCGGCTGATCTGTTTGACCGCTGGTGGAATTACGGCCGTGGCTGGCAAGACAACATCACCGTAGACCCGACGACACGGGAAATCATCGTCACCGGCGATATTTCCGGCACGATTGGGGCTATTCCGATGACGGCCGATGAAGAGGTGACAGTAACACTCCGCTTTGATGGCCAGACCGGGCTAGAATTTGAGATGGGTATCCGTGAACGTATTGATGGCGTCACGATGGGCGGCGTCGGCTACCAATGGATTATCCCCGATACGACAACGCCCACAGTCGTTTCCGTAACGCCCACTGACAGCATGAGCGATGTGGCTTTGGCTGCACCGATTGTAATGACGTTTGATGAGGAAATCGGGCCGTTAAGCGTTGTTCTCACCGCCAACCCGCCGCTGAATAACCCCAGCCCGACGTGGAATGACGCGGGCACGGTGTTTACGGTAACGCACAGCGGCCTGACCGAAGGCACAGTTTATGCGCTTTCAGTGATGGCCAATGATGCGGCCGGTAATCCGCTGTCTACGCCGCACACCTGGTCATTCACCACGATGAGTACCGGCTATGAGCTTTACCTACCAGTATTGTTGAAGCCGTAACAATTTCGGTTGTAATAGAGATTGGAGATTGGGAGATTAAGAGATTCCCAATCTTCAATCTCATTTGTGCCAATTATGCTCTTTTTGACAACAAGCTTTTGTCAGATATTTACACATTTTCGAGGAGGATAAAAATGAAACGGAAGTTATTTTTCTTGTATATTACTTTGTTCATTTGTAACTGTACAGGTGCGACGCACTTTTCCCAGAGTAATGTCAATGCCGCTGCTCTTTGCAAGTGCGTCGCACCTCTGGAAGCTGAATAGTTACGTTCATTTTTGGATTAGCATTGTGGGGATTATGGTATTTTCTAAATGG
>JAAEOP010000829.1 GCA_024223125.1 Chloroflexota bacterium | reverse complement strand
CGAATGGATTGTAGCCGGCATCCAACTTGTATTGGGCGCCGGCCATACCCTGGAGGCCAGTTATAGCCAGGCGACACGCCTTTTGTCGCAAGCCAGCAGCGGCTTTCATGAATGTGGCGACACCTTCGGCGAGGCGATGTCCCGCTTGTGGCAATGCCTGGTCTGGTATCGCAGCGGCGATAGTACCCGGCTGAGGCGTGATATTGCCGACAGTCTGCAATTGATTCAGACGCATGGCTATAGCTTTATTTTTCAACGGCCGGTTTTGCTCGGCCCACCTGACCCCCGCGCTCTCGTCCCTTTGCTCATTTTTGCCCGTGACCATCACTCACAAACTGTCTATGCCGAACAGATGTTGAGCGAACTGGGTTTATCGGCCGTAGAAACACACCCCGGCTACCAACTGCGTGTGCAAACGCTGGGTCAGTTTCGTTTGTGGCACGGCCGTGAAGAACTCTCCGGTAAAGTATGGAAGCGAAAGAAAGCGCGCCAACTATTCCAATTTCTCCTGACCCATCGCGGCCAAATGGTTCATCGAGACCAAATCATCGAACTATTGTGGCCTGATCTGCCGCCGGATGGGGCGGTACGCGATTTCAAAATTGCTTTTAGCGGCATGTGTAATGTCCTGGAACCGGAACGAACACGAAACGCGCCTTCCGCTTATATCGCTCGTGATGGCAGTCGTTATGGTTTGCGCCCTACGGCTGATTTGTGGTTGGATACGGCCGAATTTGAAGCCACTATCCATGAGGGAAATCGCCTGTACGTTGCTGATCCTCAGGCTGTACGGCCGTATTATGAGCAGGCATTATCCTTGTATGAAGGAGATTTTCTGCAAGCCTATCCGTATGAAGTGTGGTCGGATGAGGAACGAAATCGTCTGCGTCTTCTTTTTTTACGCACAGCAGAACGGGTGGCGCAAACATGTATGGCCCAAAAAGCATGGGAAGAAACAATCGCTATTTGCCATGATATTTTAGCTGCTGATGATTGTTGGGAAACAGCTTACCAGATGATGATGACCGCATACCACCAAATGGGTAACCGCACCCAGGCGCTGCGAACGTACCAGCAATGTGTCACTGCTTTGCAAGCTGGACTGGGTGTGGAACCAACGGCCGTGACCACCCATCTCTACCAAAACCTGACCGAACCAGCTTAAGAACAGCAGATTTTCAAGTTGAGCAAAGAAACCGGACTTCTAAATGCACAAGTTATATAAACTTCATTCCTTAATGTTGATACAACTCTGTCTATTATCCCCCTAATAATATCTTTACCCTATTGTTGCCCTGGCGGCAAAATTTCTATAACCTCATCAAAGTTAGCAAAATCTACTTGCCAGAGGCTAGTTTCCTCTGTGTCTGGAATTGGCTCTGTTACCAACACGCGCACCAGTTCAAACGTTTCCGGTAGTATCCATAACTCCACTATGACCGGTGCGGGGCCGATGAGTGTGCCGCTCATTTCATACAGCCGCTCTCCGGTCGCTTCCCCGGTTAAATGGTAAAGTTCCTGATCAGGGCCATCATCATCTTTCAGGTTTTGCAGTTCGGCCAGTTGCAGGTTGGTCATATCTTCAAGGAGGATAGTTTGTAAACCAATCTGGGGGTCGAATAAGGTGGTGGGGTTAAAGCCAAAATTGGGCGGCAGTTCTTCCCAGGCGCCGGTAGCCACATTTGTCTGCCATTGAGTTTCTCCAATTGAAATGACATCTACATCGGTGATGATGGCCGGCCCGATGACGCGCACGGCAGCGGCCGCTTTGTCGGGGGCTGCATAGGCGCCGGTAGCGCGGCGGAAAGAGAGAATTTCATCTGGGTCCAGGTAGGCGGGTGCGCCTTCGCGGGCAATGTTGAATTGGAATCCGGCCATCTGGTTCATGCGGGTGGCGGCATTCTGCAAAATAGTTTCTGGTGGCAATTGTTCGATTTGGTTGCTGTTGTTGCAGGCGCTCACGGCGGTACTCAACCCCACACCCATAATCATTAGCCCAATGATTCGTCGTATCATAACCGAAGCTTATCCAGGCATAGGAGTTTTGTCCACCTGGTAGTATTACCCTATTCAGGTAGGATACGGCCGTTTCTATAATAGTATTGTCACTTTGCAAACAAACAGGAGTAGAAAAACTTATGCTGGCACAGCAACAAACCGCCAACAGTATGGAACTAACCAAAACCTGCCTTTGGTTGGCTAAAAAAATCGAGAAATCTCTACCAGACAGCGTAGAGCTTGATCGCAGCCCTATCACTATCAAAATGATTCAAGATCGCTTTGACCTGGCCCGCAAACGCATCAATGTCACTATTGCCCCGGCCGATGAAAAGCCCTTCTTTAATGGTCTGCTGGATGAAATATTAGGTTTTGGTCCTCTGGAAAAAATGCTCAATGATGACAGCGTAACGGAAGTGATGGTGAATCGGGCTGATCTGGTCTACATTGAGAAAAACGGCCGTATCATTGAATCCGACATACAATTTGCCGATGATGTCCACGTCGAGCGCACTATCAACAAAATTCTCAAGCCGCTGAACCGGTACGTCGGGCCAGATTCCCCTCTGGTTGATGCCCGTTTACCGGATGGCTCCCGTGTAAATGCAGTGGTTCCCCCTTGCGCCATTGATGGCCCCAACATCACCATCCGCAAATTTTCCAAAACCCCCTTTGGTGTACAAGACCTGATTAATTTCGACAGTCTGACTACAGATATGGCTGATTTTTTAGAAGCCTGTGTCAAATCCCACCTCAACATTGTCGTTTCCGGCGGTACCGGTTCTGGTAAAACTACTTTGCTCAACGTTCTGTCCAGCTTCATCCCCGATGAGGATCGTATTGTGACGATTGAAGATGCGGCCGAACTAAGTTTGCAGCAGCGGCATGTTGTCCGTCTGGAAACTAAAAAACCGAGCAAAAAAGGGGATACGGAAGTTTCCATTCGAGACCTGGTTATCAACTCTTTGCGGATGCGGCCGGAGCGCATTGTGGTGGGAGAATGTCGGGGCGGTGAAGCGCTGGATATGTTGCAAGCGATGAACACCGGCCATGATGGCAGCTTGACCACCGTCCACGCCAACAATCCGCGGGATACCATCTCTCGGCTAGAAACGTTGGTGCTGATGGCCGGGATGGATTTACCGTTGTCTGTGGTACGGAAGCAAATTGTGTCGGCCGTAGACCTCATTGTGCAGCAGGCTCGTTTGCGTGACGGCAGCCGCAAAGTGATTAATATCACCGAAATTACGGGTATGGAAGGGGAGATTGTGGTCATGCAAGACATCTTCAAATTTAAGGAAGAAGGGGAAAATGAAGATGGCAAAGTGTTGGGCGATTTTGTGACAGGCGGGATGCGGCCGCATTGTGAACAACGTTTGAAAAATCATGGATTTAAGCTACCAGTTAAAATGTTTATGGGCAGCGCCTCCTCTGGACGTGGTGGGCCATTGAGTCGAAGAGTACGATAGTTAGCGCTTATTCTGGCACATCATCGACAATATACTCATGAAGCTGAATGCTAATGATGTCGCCATATTTATTATGAACCCTTTGGGTCTGCAAAAGCCCAAAGGGTTTTTTCTTTGTGGATAAGAGAAGTTCCACCTGTTCAAAAGGTGGAACTTCTACTCAACTGGGTTACAATTATCCATATGAAAGTATATCTGGACAGCATTGGCTGCCGCCTGAACCACAGCGAAATTGAAACGATGGCCCGCCAGTTTTTGGTCAATGGGCATGATATTGTTACCCAGCCGGAGGAGGCAGATAAAGTCATTATCAATACCTGTGCCGTCACGGCCGCCGCCGCCCGTGACGCTCGCAGCCACACCCGGCGTATTCATCGTGCCAACCCAACGACCGAAATTGTACTAACCGGCTGTTACGCCACCATCGCCCCAGATGAGATAGCTCAAGTACAGGGAGTTGGCCGCGTGGTTGCCAATACCCACAAAACACAGTTAGTCCAGTTATTAGACCCCCAGGCGCGGATTGACCTACCATTGTTCGATCAGGAACCGATTATGCGGGAGTTTTTGGCAGGCAGTATGGGGGCGCATACACGAGCCTTTATCAAGGTGCAGGATGGCTGCGACAATAAATGCACCTTTTGTGTGACGACAGTGGCGCGGGGAGCGGGACAAAGCCGTCATCCAGGAGATGTGGTCGCGGAGATTAAGGCGCTTACGGAAGCGGGGTATCAGGAAGCGGTGTTGACGGGGGTGCACTTGGGCAGCTACGGCCGTGACCTAAACAATAACGCCAATTTACGCGCCCTGGTTCGGGCCATCTTGTGGCACACCGATATACCCCGCCTACGGCTTTCTTCGTTGGAACCATGGGATATCCCTGCTGGCTTTTTTGATTTGTGGTCGGACGGTCGTTTGCTACCCCATCTGCACATGCCGCTGCAATCGGGCAGCGATGCGATTTTGCGGCGTATGACCCGGCAAACTAGTCGAGCCAACTTCCGCCAACTGGCCGCTGTTGCCCGTGCCGCCATCCCCAATTTGAACTTGACGACGGATATTATTGTCGGTTTTCCCGGTGAGACAGAAATGGATTTTGCCCAGAGCCTGGCATATGTACGCGACCTTAACTTTACCCGGCTGCATGTGTTTAGCTATAGTCCGCGCCCAGGTACGGCCGCATCCCAATTCCCCAACCAGATTCCAGACAGAGTAAAAAAGGAACGCGCTCGCCAAATGATTGCGTTGGGGCATGAACTGAGTCAGGCGTTCCACGAGAAGTACGTGGGGCAAACGGTGAATGTATTGTGGGAAACGGCCGTTGGCGCAGACACAAACGGCTTACGTTGGCTGGGGTATACAGATAATTATATCCGGGTGACGGCCGTTGGCCCGGCGGATTTGTTTAATCGGGTGACGGCCGTGCGCATTGTGGAAGCCCGTCCAGATGGGATTTCCGCTGATAATGGATCCTAATTTTTAGCTAAAAACTAGGATCGCCATTCCCGGTTTTTAGGCTAATCTACGTTCCCAAATCCTACAACACGTAAACGTATAGCGAGCGAAGCATCACCTCAAACCGACAAGGTTTACACGGATAAGGAGGAACACCGATGGTTGATTTTTGAAAACGGTGTTCCTCCCAATCCGTGTCAGGTAAATTTGCATTGTCCCCCCGAAGATTTTTGCAGTTTTGTTGCCAAATGCGGTTGCGTACCCGACTGCAAAACTTCAACAATGGTTGGACGTGGAAAATGCTGTATGTAACCGTAGCGAACGTTTCAGGTAGTAACCATTCAGGTGCCCGGCACTTCATTACCAAGTCTACTGGAGCAGCACACTCGTTTATAAGTGCCGGGCACCTTGGGGGATGAATGATAAACGGATTATTATATAGGCGGAGATGAAGATGGCATAGTATGTTGGTTCTGGCTTATTGAGAGAAACCGGGCAAAATCAATCACTTCCGTTCTGGCTGCTGGCGGCAGCATCTCGACTAACTGTGCTGCCTGTTCAGTCAAAGGTGTTGGCTGCGGTAGCTGCCTGCTACACTACCAGAAACTGGTCGCGGGTGAGTGCACACAATGCCAACGTTTCCTCCCGCTCATTCACGAATTCCACTTCAAACGCATTAGCGCCAACGCTTCTATCTGGTTCAATAACAACTGATAGTTTTCAGATGTGTAACCCAAGGCAGCTTTGAAAACCCGTGCTTTGTGTTTGCCTTTTGGATGATGTTCATTCAAAGCATACGTGGTGAATTTTGCCGGATTGATGGCGAGTTTAGGAGCAAAACCACGCAATTTCATAGAGGGATTGTACCCCAACAATCCTTTTCGCTCTATAATCACTTATGCGAATTTCTTGGCTCTTTTTCATTTTCTTTTTAATTGTTTCGGGCTGCGGCCGCAACACGGCCGTCCCCACCCCCATCCCCACGATCAACTTACCGCAGCCAGCAGACCCAACATCAGTCCCCGATACAGTGCAAGAAACTGCCCTGACACGGCCGTATGGCTTCACCTACCAACGTCCCGATGGCAATCGTCTGGTACAGGGGCAAGGCAGCCTACCCACGTTGACCCCGCTGGATATTCCTTTAGATGGCGTACCGAAATGGGTCACGGCCGTGCCCCTGGCAACAGGTGTCTTGTGGGGGGTGGTGTTGGACGACGGCCGTACCCAAACCTTCCTGGTAGCAGCCGGCCAAATTACCCTCATCGAAAGCAATGATTTGCCTCCCGGCGTACCCCGCCCCATGACGGTTGATCCAGTGCAAGGGCAAGCCATCTTCCTGAATCCGCCCACCGTAGACCCAACCAGCCATAATCCTGTCATCTTCAATGAACAGGGGCATATCGCTTTTTCGGGCGCCGATGGGGTGTTATCTCTGGTGGATGACAATCAGAATTTGGTTCCACCAGCGGTAACATTGCTGCCAGACGGCCGACTTTTGTTTGATGAAAATGGCCGCCTTCTCTTCCTGACAGACCCTACTGACCGGTATGCGCATGGGGTATTGGGAGACGCTTTGGAAGGGGGTGGCATCACTCTGTTGGAAACTGCACCCGAAATCCGTATTGCCAGCCAGATACCCATTGCCGCGCCGCAGGTGGTAGAGGGACTGATGCCGTTGTGGGTGGATTGGAATGGGGACGGCCGTCGGGAAATTATCGTTACCTTGTCAGACGCCAACCAGGGCGCGCAGATTAACTTGTTCAGCGAAGCGGGAGAACGGCTGGCGCAAGGGGCGGCCGTTGGGCAAGGCAACCGCTGGCGCCACCAGATTGCCGTGGCTCCTTTTGGTCCTAATGGGGAGATGGAACTGGCGGCTGTACTGACGCCGCACATCGGCGGCACGGTTGAGTTTTATCAGTGGGAT
>JAAEOP010000828.1 GCA_024223125.1 Chloroflexota bacterium | reverse complement strand
CAGATGATCTCAGATATCGGCCGTCAACCGGCCGATTTGACTCGTATTTTGGTAACTCATGCGGACCTGGATCATGTGGGTAGTCTGGCGGCCGTGCAAGAAGCTACCGGAGCCAAGATAGTTGCCAGCCGCCGCACGGCCGATTTTCTGGTACAAGGAAAATCTCCCCAACATTTGCCCCGCTTGATCCAACTCATTGTAAATTTGTTATTTAAGTATAAACCGGTTTCGGCCGACAACATTGTGACTGTTGCAGATGGGGAGACGCTGCCATTTTTGGGAGATGTTCAGGTAATCGGTTCGCCCGGCCATACTCCGGACCATATTTCGTTTTATTGTCCGCAAACTGGGGTTTTATTTGCCGGAGATGCGTTGAACACACGCCACGGCCGTATCAACCCCTCACCCAAACGCATCACCGCCGATCTGGACGCCGCTAAAAATTCTGCCATTACATTACTTGGATTAGCTCCGGCCGTTTTGGCTTGTGGACATGGCGTACCGCTAACCAATCATAATTCAGCAGACCTGATGGCAGCATTCAACGCCATCCGCCAAGAATAAAATGCGCCAAGAATAAAATGCGCCAAGAATTGGGGATTAAATTGATGTCCTAAATGAGATTAAGCGATTGAGAGATTAAGAGATTGAATCTCCCAATCTCCAATCTCAGAGATGGGACAGTCAATAAATCACGGTTCCTAATGAAATGCTCGTTTTTAACTTGGCAAGATTGGTTCACTCTCGAAAGAGTGAACCAATCTGGAAACTTAAAAGTTATTTACGGGCAAGCCCTAAGGAGAATACTTAACATGCCATTAAATCGCACTTTGTTGGATAAAGAGATGGATACTGTTAAAGAGAATATTTTAACCATGTCTAACCGGGTAGATGCTGCCCTGACAGGAGCGATGACCGCTCTATATCAGCGGGACATGCAGTTGGCGCACAAGATCATCGCCGAAGATGAGGAAATTAACCGGCTGCGCTATCGGGCTGAACAAGATAGCCTGCTTATTTTAGCCACACAAGCTCCGGCCGCTTCTGATTTGCGGGCTGTTGTGGCCGGTATACATATCGTCGTGGAATTAGAGCGGATGGGAGATCATGCAGCCGGGATTGCTCGTCTGGTCGAACGCATGGAAGATGAAGATGAGATTGCCTCGCTCCATAGGCTGCCCAAGATGGAAAAACAAGCCCACAAGATGCTCAATGGAACCATGGAAGCGTTCATCAATCATGACGCCGACATTGCCCATGCTTTAAT
Source organism: Chloroflexota bacterium (assembly GCA_024223125.1). Next base: position 4,750 of record JAAEOP010000828.1, on the reverse strand, counting down.
CAAACGTGATGACAAAATAGACAAACATTATCGTCGCTTATTTGGCGAACTGTTGGAAGAACTCAACAATGACACAACCTATGCCCGTCGGGCTACCTTTTTAATGTGGGTAGGCCACAATCTGGAACGCTTTGGCGACCGAGCAACTAATATTGCCGAGCGGGTGATTTTTATGTGTACCGGGGAATATGTGGAAATTATTGAGGAAATTGATTAGAAGAAATTAAGTGACGATAAATTCACAGCTACAGTTGCAAAGTCGGCCTTCGCCGACTTGAGTCCAGGCCAGTCTACGAAGGTGGATTTCGCAATAGTTGGCGCGGTTTTAACCGCTGGCTTCGAGGGTTAGACTGACGGGGCAATGGTCGGAACCAAAAACATCGGGGTGGATGGCGGCGTATACAATGGCTTCTTGCAAGTCTGGGCTGGTGAAGAAGTAGTCCAGCCGCCAACCGACATTACGGCCGCGTGCCCCCCCCATATAGCTCCACCAAGAATAAGCGCCAGTTTGTTCCGGGTGTAAATAGCGAAAGGTGTCAATGTAACCCTGGGCAACCAGATCATCAATCCAGGCACATTCGTGGGGTAAAAAGCCGGTTTTTTTGCGATTGGGTTTGGGGCGGGCCAGATCAATCTCTTTGTGGGCGGTATTCACATCGCCGCAAAAAACAACTGCTTTTCCTTGAGCCTGTAAATCATTACAATAATCCAGAAAGGTGGCTTTGTATTGCATTTTGAAGGGAACGCGGCCGTGGTCTCGGCCACCATTGGGAAAATAAGCGCCAATGAAAACAAAGTCGTCATATTCGGCGACAATGGTGCGGCCTTCACGGTCATATTCAGTAATGCCCAGACCAATTTGGACGGAATTGGGTTTGGTTTTTGTGTAAACAGCAACGCCGCTATATCCTTTCTTTTCGGCCGAGGCCCAATAGGTATGGTAGCCGTCAGGCTGGCGCAATTCGGAGTCTAATTGATCAGGGTAAGCTTTGGTTTCTTGAAGACATAGGATGTCTGGTTGGGTCTGGTGTAGCCAAGCTAAAAAACCTTTTCTTTGGGCAGCACGAATGCCGTTTACGTTCCAGGAGTAGAGGGTAATCATACTGGGATTGTACCAGGGTTTGTGAAGTTGCAAGAGTGCAAGTATGCAAGTGGCAAGTGTGAGGTTTTGTAAGATGCGGAAAGATGTGGCTCAATTGATGGATAAGGTGATGTTAGGGTTGATGAATTGGCGTATACCTGACTCATTGGCGGCTACGTATCAGGCGGCGCTGCCTTTTGAGGCAGTGTTGGCGCAGACGCGGGTGGATGGGCGCCAAACGGCCGTAACCCAACTATCGGCTCCCGGTACACAAACCATTGTCCTGGACACCCCTGAAGGCAAACTTCAATCGAGGGTAATTATACGTCTAGCAGTTGACCCACACGCGCCGTTGCTCATTTATCATCATGGGTTGGGAGAGTATCCGGTAGATAAATCATGGCGGCGCTTGTTTGTACGGCCGTTACCCTTCCCTATGCACCGCGTTTTTATTCAAGCTCCTTACCATACCCACCGGCTGGAGACGCTGGATAAAGGGTTCGGTTCGCTGCAAAACATTTACCAGATGTTGGCCGGCTCTTTGCGAATGATGGAATTGATACAAGATTATTTTGAGGAACAAGGGACTGCATTTACCGTATTGGCCGGGGTAAGTTGGGGTGGCCTGACCAGTTTGTTGTATGCGGGCGTTTTTCAGCGAGCGCGAGCTGTTGTGCCTATGCTGGCTTCCCCCAATATTGCCCAGACAGTTGGGGATATTGCGGCCTTGTTTTCACGGCCGTTGCCTATCTCCCTGGCTGAACTACACTCTCATTTAGACTTTACGCCCACTTATCAGCAGATTGAACATGAGCATGTATACCCTTTATTGGGGCAGGATGACTTATTTTTCCGCTGGGAACATCATGCACCACTGTTTGCGAAGCGGCCGTTGGTTACAATACCGGGCAGTCACATCTCCAACCTGTGGCGGATTGAGCCGCTGCGGCAACATTTATGGCAAAGTCTAATGCACTTTGGCGAATAAATTTGCAGCAACAGTTGCGAAGTCCGCCTGCGTGGACTGGCGTTTAGTCGGCGAAGACCCACTTTGCAAACGTAGCCGCAAATTTATCTGCTAAACTCCAATCTACCTACTCATCTACTGCTTATTTGTAATTCAGTTTTAATTTAGGTTTTTAATCTAAACTGTTTTTGAAGTCGCCAAAAGAAGCATTCACCCCCGGTTCTCCCTCCTGGCCGGGGGTGAATGCTTTTTGGGTAAGCGTTCAGACATCCGATGTTTCTAGCCTCTGGTAGACCAATCGTATTTGTGAAAAAATATCGGATGTCTTCTTCGGAACTTCAACTATAAACGCGGGGAACGCGGGTGTTGATATTGGTCAGGATTTCATAAGGGATAGTTCCAGCCCATTCAGCCAATTCTTCAACTGTAATACCTGTACCGCTTTCAGATTCACCGAGCAGGATGACTTCATCATTATTGTAAGCAGAATCCCACTCAATATTAACCATCAATTGATCCATGCAGATACGGCCGACAACAGGATACTTCTGGTTGCGAATGATGACCTGCGCCCGGCCAGACATGCGTCGGAAGTAACCATCTCCATAACCGACGGGCAAAGTGACAACCCGCACCATGTGGTCACTTTGCCAGGCGGAACCGTAACTGACAGGATGACCGGGCTGCACTACTTTGAAGTACACGACACGAGATTTCCAGGTGAGACACGGCCGTACTGCCACCGTCCGTGCCACGCTTTCTGAAGGATACACGCCATACAACAAAATGCCGGCCCGCACCATATCCAGGTGACTGCCAGGCAGTTGCAAAATGGCGCCAGAATTAGCCATGTGTCGTAATGGAGGCGTCGGAAGGCCCCGTTTGTCGTAAAAGGTCAATAGCTCCTGAAATCGTTCCAGTTGTAAATGGGCGTGGTTTAACCGGGCAGCATCAGCATTGGCAAAATGGGAATAGAGTCCTTCCACATCACAATGCTGGCAGGCCAGAGCCGCTTCTAACAAGCTGTCGGCATTATAATAATGGACGCCAATACGCTCCATGCCGGTATCAATTTTGAGGTGAACTTTAGCCCGGACATTCATCTGCTGCGCGGCCGTATCAATCTGCTGTAACTTTTCTACTGAAGAGGCGGTGAGGGTGAGGCGATGCTGCAAGAAGGTGGGAACCTGATTGCCGATGATGCCGCCAAGTACCAAAATTGGGGTATCAATGCCCGCCCGCCGCAGCATGATCCCTTCTTCTAAAAAGGCCACGCCCAGGTAGGGGGCGCCCAATGCTGCCACATGCTGGGCAATCTCGACCAAACCGTGCCCGTAGGCGTTGGCTTTGAGGATGGGCATAACTTTGGCGGGGGTGACAGCCGTTTCAATAGCCCGATAATTTCGGGTCAGCTGGTTCAGATTAATTTCCAGGTAGGTCGGACGCACAATGTCGCCATTACTCAAGGTAGGTTGGTTTAGATTATTCATATGCTTTGTTCACAGTTTGCAGGTTTGCAAGTATATCTTCAAAAGGTAATCCTTGACCTGCAAACTTGCAAACTCGCACACTCAATTTGTTACCTGAGACGGCCGTTATATAATCCCTGCCAAAATTTATCCTACAAATCAAGGTAACCATTCACTCCTCCAAGGTGCCCGGCACTTATAAACGAGTGTGCTACTCCAGTAAACTTGGTAATGAAGTGCCAGGCACCTGAATGGTTACAAATTAAGAGAAAGAACTATGTTTTTGAAAGGGTTACGGTTTTTTTGCCGCTTTATTTTGAAGATTATTGCCAGAGTAGATATTGAAGGGTTTGAAAAAATACCGGATACAGGCGGTGTTCTCATCGTCTCCAATCATCTAGGGCGGATGGATGCCATGTTGGGTGTGGTGTTGACTGACCGAGATGACATTATTTTGATGATTGCCGACAAGTATGAAATCTATGCTTTTTGGCATTACCTGGGGAATAAGTTGAACGCCATCTGGTTGAACCGGGAGGAAGCCGATTTACGTACCTTACGGGAAGTGCTTAGACGATTGAAGGCTGGCGGCATCAGTGGGATGGCGCCAGAAGGAACCCGCAGCCAGACAGAATCACTGCTGCCGGGCAAACCTGGGGCTGCCTATTTGGCTGCCAGGACAGGCGTCCCCGTTATTCCCGTCGCCATGTGGGGTACAGAAGACCGGTTGGTAAAGGCGCAATTGTCTCGCTTTAAGCGGCTGGATATAAAGATTCGTATTGGCGACCCATTTGTTTTGCCGCCATTGAAACGGAAACAGCGCGAAATCATGTTGCAAGAGGGTACGGAAGAAATGATGTGCCAGATTGCATCTATGTTGCCAGAATCGTACCGAGGTGTGTATACAACTCATCCACGCACATTGGAATTATTGGAACAGTCAGAGATGATATCGTCAGCAGAGATTGGAGATTAGCGATTGGCCTGGGTTCTGGTTTTTTCCTATTGGGTGCATTTGCTGGCAACGGTCGTCTGGGGAGGCAGCTTGTTATTGATGGGATTGTCGGCCGTGTCCGCTCTACGCCAACAATCACGCCATCATAATGAGTGGTTGGGATTGCAAAAAAAGATGCTACCCTGGGCTAATCTAAGTTTACTACTGCTGTTGATTACTGGTTTTATACAAATGACCAATGATGCCAATTATTCCGGTTTTCTGGCGGTTGATTCTGT
>JAAEOP010000827.1 GCA_024223125.1 Chloroflexota bacterium | reverse complement strand
TCCGATAGATTGGCCCAAGGCCAGGGCCGACCAGCTCTCGACGACAACCGGCCAGAGCGCAGGCGGAGAGCGCCAGGGGGGCACGGGTGGATTGGTTGCCTGTCGCCAGGCAGTGGGCAGCCAGGGAAGATAGGCAAGTAGTAGCAAGATGTTGGTCACAAGCAACGGCTCCAGGGCCGAACGGTTGATTTTTGGGTACAGCACAAAGAATAAAAAGATGGCATTGATGGCAATCAGTAGAAAGGCGAAATAATAGAGCGTATATAGACCAATAGCCGCTGCCAAAAGATACCCCAACCAAAACCAGTGAGCAGTACGTGACTGCAATGCCCGCAGCGCACAGTAAGCTGCAATCACGCCCAACGCCGCACCCAACGTATACATGCGCACTTCTTGCGAGTACCAAATATTAAAAGGCGACACGGCCACCAACCAGGCAGCCCAATATGCAACCTGACGGTTAATCAGGTGTCGAGCCAATAAAAAGATGAGGGGGATCAGTAACACGCCAAAGATCAAGGAAAAGAAGGCCAGGGCAAACTCACTGCTGCCGGTTGGGATTTGCCAAACGTGAAGCAAGAGGTAGTAGCCGGGGGGATGAATATCTCTGGCGGTGTGGGCGATTATATCTGTGACGGGTTGGCCGGCTAAAAAAGCGCTGACGGTCTCATCGTACCACAGACTTTGGGCACCCAGCTTGTAGAGGCGTAGGGCAAATCCCAGTAGAATAATCGGGATCAGCAGAACAGCATCTGGCCGGGAATATTTGGAATACGTTTGCACATGCGACATCGCCAGCATCTTAGCATAACAATGACCGACGACAAAATTCACTTCATGTCATTTCGACCAGGTACGAGGAGAAATCCCAGCGGCGTTCCTTATACCGATCAGATACTTTGGCAAACGGATAACCTGGTTGTAAATG
>JAAEOP010000826.1 GCA_024223125.1 Chloroflexota bacterium | reverse complement strand
TCGTGAACAGATCGCGCCGTTGCAGCAGCAGTTCTCGCATTTCTTTGAAGGGGGATATTTCTTCTGGCAGCAGAGCCAAACTGAGAGCATCCCAGGCGGCCGCGCTGCGCCGAAAATGAGCGGCGGCAACTTTCAAGTCTGATTTGTCCAGAATGAGGCTGGCTTCATCCAGGAAATCGGCGTACACATTCCGTTCGGCATGACCCTGTTTGCCAAAGATGTTGATGTCAGAGAAGGCATTGAACAAACCAGCGACCATTTTGCGGCCGGCCGGAAATTCTTTTTCCCAACTACGGCGAGCTTTCGGTTTAGTTAACTGTTCTGCCCACCAGCGGAAGGCTTGCAAACCAAAATTGTTTTTGCTGCCTTTGGGCGGCTTTTCGGTGTATAGTTTGATGCAGTCCCAGATGCCCAGGTTCACGGCCGCAGTCAGCTTTTCAGGATGAGGCGGTTCCAATGTCAACACCCGAGATTTGTCTTTCTTCACTCGTGACCGCGCCGTCATCAACTCGGCCGTCATTGTTGTTAACGCCACCTGCGCCCGGTCAGCAATCCAGACCGTGTCGTCAGCTTCATCGTAGCCGTACACCAAAATGGGGAACATTGCCCACATTCCGGCGTCAGAAGGTTCGTGGTTGTAAGGCAGGCTAAACATATCGGCCCAGACAATGGCTGGAACGCCATCTTCTAACGTTTCCACCAGATTGCGTACCCCTTTTTCTGGCTTGCTGGTGTGCATCCGGTTTTGCACCACGCCCAACCGAGAAAGCATCCTGTCCAGTGGGTCAAAGGTATTGCGCGTCAAAATCCGAGCGTGGGGATCATATCCTTCGTAAGCAAATGAGAAGTACCCCATCACCGCCCCGCCGCTAACGCCCATGAAGAAGGCTTCACTAAACGGCCGTCCAGTATGAGGCGCTTTTACGCCGACATAATCAAAGTAGTTACGGACGGTTCCGGTTTCCCAATGGCGGCCGTCAAACTGTGTGTAATCCTGCAAAATAGTCATCGTGTCTCTCCTTTTGGCAAGTTGTGGGGGTATTATAGGATGGAATGACGGTCATTTCTCAAAAGAGAGACATACTATTCAATTTAGAGCGTTTTTAGGAAGGCTCCTGGACTAGGACGATTCGCATTTTTTTGCTTCTCTGGCTACTTTATCGAATTTGTTATAATCGGAGTAACATAAGTGTTAACTTAAGCGAAGACCTCGCAGGTTTTAACGCAAAACCTCAGAGGGGCGTAGATCATTTTGGAAACCTGCGAGGTCTTAAGTTAACGACAATGATCGGAGTAATTACTTACAAATCAGGAACAAGAATAATGACCCCCGAACAAATTGAAATTGCCCTGGAACGGATTCTGCCCCGTGTTAGAAAACCAGGGCGTTACACTGGCGGCGAATACAACCAGATTGTGAAAGATTGGGCCAAGATAGATTTCAAAGTTGCCCTGGCCTTCCCTGACATTTACGACATCGGCATGTCTAACCTGGGGTTGATGATCTTCTACGACATCATCAACAAACACCGCAACCTGCTGGCCGAGCGTGTTTACTGCCCCTGGGCAGATATGGAAGAAATGCTGCGTCAAGGCAACATCCCTCTCTTTTCGTTGGAGAGTAAACATGCCATCCGTGAATTTGATTTGCTGGCGTTTAGCCTGCCTTATGAGCAGTTATACACTAATGCCCTGAACCTGATTGATCTGACTGGAATGCCCATCCGCAGCCAGGATCGGGATGCCAGTTATCCACTCGTTATTGCCGGCGGCCATTCCTGCTATAACCCAGAACCGATGGCTCCGTTTATTGATGTCTTTGTCATAGGGGAAGGGGAAGAAGCGATTCTCAAAATTATCGGCATCATGCGGGCGGCCGCTCATTTAGATCGGGAAACACAGCTTCGTTACATCGCTCAAATTGAGGGTTGCTATGTGCCCCGCTTTTACGATGTGGCTTACCATGAGGATGGCACAGTGCAGGCCATCAGCCCAAATATACCCGAAGCGCCGGCCAAAGTGATGAAGACAATTGTGCCCATCATGCCTCCGCCGGTGACAGATTTCATTGTCCCCTTCGTAGAAACGGTGCATAACCGCGCCCCCATCGAGATTATGCGCGGCTGTACCCGTGGCTGCCGTTTTTGCCATGCGGGAATGGTGACACGGCCGATACGCGAACGGCCGGTAAACGAAGTGCTAACGGCAATGGAAGCTATTCTGGAAAGCACCGGTTATGAAGAGATTGCCTTGATGTCTCTTTCCTCCAGCGATTACACCAATGTGTTGGCGTTGACGGAGAAGATTGGGCAGCAGTTCGGCCATCTGGGGTTGAACATTTCCTTGCCTTCCTTGCGAATTGAGTCGGTGTCTACGCAGTTGATGGATAATTTGGGCGTCGGCCGTCGCGGTGGATTCACCCTTGCCCCCGAAGCGGCCACTGAAAAAATGCGTAACATTATCAACAAATATGTGACCGATGAGGAACTGCTGGAAACGGCCCGCGAAATTTATAAGCGTGATTGGCGCACAATTAAGCTGTACTTCATGATCGGTCACCCCAATGAGGAAATGGCCGATGTGCAGGCGATCATTAAATTGTCAAAAGCGGTATTGGCAGAGGGGCGGAAGATTCACGGCCGTAAAGCCAGTCTCAACGTCGGCGTCAGCACCTTTATCCCTAAACCGCACACCCCCTTCCAATGGGAGCCGATGGATGTGGTGGACAATGTGTACGCTAAGCTGGGTTTGTTGAAGAAAGAGATGCGCGGGGCTGGGCTGCGCCTGCGCTGGAACGACCCCCGCGAATCGTTTTTTGAAGGCTTCCTCAGCCGTGGCGACCGACGGGTGGCGGAGGCAGTGGAACGCGCCTGGCGCAAAGGGGCCAAATTTGACGCCTGGGGCGAACATTTCCGGGAAGACGCCTGGCTAGATTCATTTGCCGAGGAAGGGTTAGACCCTCATTTCTTTACCCACCGCCAACGGCGTATTGATGAAATTTTCCCCTGGGAACATATTGATATAGCTGTCACTAAAAAGTTCTTGACGCAAGATTACTTGATGAGCCAGCGGCAGGAAACGCGCATAGATTGCCGTCGCCACTGCTTTGCCTGCGGTATTTTGCCTAAACTGAAAGATCTGCGCCGGGAAACAGAAACGGCCGCCTGGGAATGTCCGCCCGTGAAAAAACGCCCTCACCACAAACCCCTCGAAACGGCCGTGCCCACTGTCGCTGGCATCCCTCTCCGCGTTATCAATTAATTCAACATTATCGGAAATAAGAAATCAGACAGGATTTACGGAATTATCAGGATTATTTCATCCTGATAATCTTGTTAATCCTGTCAAAAAAGTTATTTCCGATAATGTCTATTCTGTTGTTTGAACGGGTGAATGATGGCCTTAGACGAATTTTTACATGAATTGCAGAAGCGGGTGTCTGGCGATTTGCGGACGGATGAATATAGCCGTGTGTTGTACAGTACGGACGCCTCTATTTATCAGGTGATGCCGCAGGGAGTGTTGATTCCGAAGACGGTGGCGGATGTGCAGGCGGCCGTAACTCTAGCCGCCCAATACAAAATTCCCCTGCTGCCACGCACGGCCGGAACCAGTCTGGCCGGGCAGGCGGTGAATGCAGCTTTGGTTATAGATTTTACGCGCCACCTGGATAGCATCCTGGAAGTGAACGTTGAAGAACGATGGGTACGGGTTCAGCCAGGGGTGGTGTTAGATAAGTTGAATGCCCACCTGCAACTGACCAGCTTGCAGTTTGGACCAGACCCAGCCAGCGGTAATCGGGCGGCGATGGGGGGGATCGTCTCTAATAATTCCACTGGTTCCCATTCCATCCTTTATGGCATGACGGCCGATCACCTGCTAGAAGCGAACGCGCTGCTGAACGATGGTTCATCGGCCCGGCTGGCTCCCTGGGATGAAGCGGAATTGGGGCGGGTTTTGCGGGGGATTGGTCGCTTATCGGCCGTTGCTCAATCCATCTGCCAACTGACCCAAAACCCGGCCAACCAGGTGATTTTGCGCGAACAAACCCCGCGTCATTGGCGGCGTTGTGGGGGGTACAATTTGGACAGAATGTTGGGTGCAGGGGAGCGGGGGGGCGGGGGAGCGGGGGTGAGTTATAAGCTGCCGCCGGATGCGCGGTTTAATCTGGCAAATCTTATTTGCGGGGCGGAGGGGACGTTGGGGGTGATTACGGAGTTGAAATTGAAGTTGGTTCCGCGGCCGCAGATGACGGCCGTTGTCGTCCTCGGTTTTGCCGATCAGCGGGCCGCATTGACGGCCGTGCCCACTTTGCTGGAACTCAATCCTTCGGCCGTCGAACTGCTGGATAACCGCCAATTGCAATTGTGCCGCCTGAATGCCGAATACAAGCGTTTGCTGAACAGTTTCATTGAAGGGGAGCCATTTTGCCTGCTGATTGTGGAGTTTTATGGAGAGAGCGAAACAGAATTGCAGGCGAAGATGAACAAATTGGCGGCGCATGTAAAGGGACAAGGAGTGGCCGCTACAGGCATGACTCCTATCCTCAATCCTCAACAGCAAAAAAACGTGTGGCAAATACGTAAAGGCGGGCTGGGTCTGCTGATGAGTTTGCGCGGGGATGCGAAGCCTATTCCTTTCATTGAGGATTCGGCCGTGCCGGTAGAACATCTAGCGGAATATGTGGATAAGTTGTCCGACTTTTGCTCTGACCTGGACACGGAGATGGCGGTGTATGCTCATGCCAGCGCGGGTTGTTTGCACATACGGCCGCTGCTAAACACAAAGAAAGCAGAAGAGGTTGCCAAGCTGCCCCATATTGCCCGTTTTGCGGTGGATTTGTTAAAGGGGTATGGGGGCGCGTGGAGCAGTGAACATGGCGACGGCCGTGCACGTTCCTGGCTCAACGAACAATTTTTCGGCCCTGAACTGTATGGGCTGTACAAACAGGTAAAGTGGATTTTTGACCCCGACAATATTTTTAATCCGGGTAATGTGGTGGACGGCAGACCGATGACCGAAGACCTACGTTTTGGCGCGGCGTATGAAATCATTCCTCTAAAAACAGAGTTGGATTTTAGCAGTGACCAGGGATTTCAGCGGGCGATTGAAATGTGCAATGGGGCCGGAGCCTGCCGCAAACGGGAGACGGGGGCAATGTGTCCCAGCTTTATGGCTACGCGGAAGGAGGAACACAGTACGCGCGGCCGGGCCAATGCTTTGCGGGCTGCTCTTTCTGGTACATTGTCGTCGGCTGAATTGAGTAGTCGGCGCATGTACGAGGTGATGGAATTGTGCGTGGCTTGCAAAGCGTGCCAATCGGAATGTCCCTCATCGGTGGATATGGCCCGGATTAAGACGGAGTTTCTGGCACAGTACCACAAGGTACATGGCGTGCCCCTACGCGACCGGCTGTTTGCCCACATCACGCCAATCAGCCGTCTGGGCAGCGGCCCTCTCGCCCCCATTGCCAACGCTTCTTTGCGGAATGGGTTGGTACGGCGGGGGCTGGAACGGCTGGTGGGTATTTCAGCCGAGCGCGAACTTTCCCCATTTGCCCGTGAATCGTTTGTGGCCTGGTGTAGGAAACGGCCGTCAACCGTCAATCGTCAGCCGTCGGCCGTCCTATTCGCCGACACGACAACCAATTACAACTACCCCCAGATTGGGCAGGCGGCGGTGGACGTTTTGGCGGCAGCGGGTTGTGATGTGATTGTACCGGATGTGCATGATTGCGGCCGTCCCGCATTTAGCAAAGGATTGGTTGCCGCAGCCCGCAAAGCGGTGTTAAACGTCCTGGATGTTTTAACTCCTCATGCGGAAGCGGGGCTGCCTATTCTTTTTTTGGAGCCGAGTGATTTGTCTATGCTGTTGGATGATGCTTTCGCTTTGCTGCCGGATGACAGCCATGTTCCCCTCGTTGCCGCCTATTGTTTTAGTTTTGAACAATTCATTGTGCAGTTGATTGATGAGGGTGGCCTGGATTTGCGTTTTACGGCCGAAACACGCCAGATAATTTTGCACGGACACTGCCATCAAAAAGCGTTGCTGGGCACGGCCGCGACGCGACAAGTTTTGTCCCTACCTCCCAATTATTCAGTGACAGAATTGGACACAAGCTGCTGTGGCATGGCCGGATCGTTTGGTTATGAAACGGAGCATGTGGTTATCTCTAAACGAATGGGGGAGCGGCGGCTGTTAACGGCCGTGCGCGAAGCAAATGCAGCAACCTTAATTGTGGCTCCAGGGATAAGCTGCCGCCAACAAATCAAAGACGGAACGAGACGCCAGGCATATCATCCGGCAGAAATTTTGTATCAGGCATTAGTTGATGGCGTTTAGGTTTCTCGTAGGGTTCGCTCATAAATAACGTTCGAGTTTCCAGATTGGTTCAATCTCCAAGATTGAACCAATCTTCCCGAGTTAAAACGAGCGGGACTTTAAGGAGTACGTGGCTATTTGTAATAGCGGTTGGTTGTCTCCATAAGGGTGGCAATGTTTTGAGGATCCTGGCTATATTTGGATGAATTGACGATGTGAGTGGGATCGTCATAGTAAGCGCCAGAGGTGGAGCTTACCTCATCAGACAAGGCCAGATAGGTGTACGTCTCGGCCATTTTTTCGGGGGTAATGGAGAACCGACTCTTGAGGCTGTACATTTTGTGAGCCAGTTTAGACACGCCGGGATACCGTTTGTCTATATCAATTTTTACGTTGGTGACGCGGATGGCATTGGCAGTCACGGCCGTGTCCCGCAATTGATCCACCAGCCAATAAGTATACATAACCTGTGCCAATTTTGATTGGTAATACGCTTTTTGCACGCTGAACTTGCGCTGGCGAAACTCTGGGTCTTCCAAATCCACCTGCAAACGGGGGTACATAACCAATCCTTTGGATGAGACAGTAATGATGCGTCCTTGTTGGCTGCGTATGAGTGCATCCAGCAGCAGATCGGTCAGCAGCGCCGGGCCGATGTGGTTGGTGGCCCAAACCTTTTCTACCCCTTCTGCGGTCAATTCAATCTTTTTTTGGCGGATGTCGAAGGCGGCCGCGTTGTGAATGAGTACATCGAGCGTCTCATATTTAGCCAGGAAAGCTGCGGCATATTTGTGGATAGAGGCTTGCAGAGACATATCCACAATCATCAATTCAATATCGTCGCTACCGGATGCTTGCTTGACTTCTCGCAAGGCGACCTCACTTCTTGCTGGGCTGCGACAGGCCATGATGATGCGGTGGCCTTGTTGGGCAATTTGGATAGCGGCCGCTTTACCAATGCCAGAGTTAGATCCTGTAATCATACAAATTTTCTTGTTCATTTCGTTTCCTTTACCCCGCGCCCATCTTTTTGTTGAAACGGCGCAGGAGGGCATAAATGATGATGAGTTGGTAAATGATGCCGGCGGCGGCGAAAAACAGGATGCCCGGCTCATTGCTTCCGGCCAGCCAAAAAACTTTGATGGGCCAGTAAGTTGGGAATATGCCAAATAAAAGCTGCCAGGGTATCTCGATGAACCAGGCCAACAAGGGGGCAATCAAAAAAATACCGGTCGCTTTCATCATGGCGAAGCCTTGTACTTTGTTGGGAGCGAAGGCAGCCAGGAAAAGGGTGTAGATGGGAGCCAGCGGCGCGGCCGTCACAGCCACAAGCATGATTTCGGCCACTGTGTAGCCGGGCACATGTGCCAGCCACAAGATGAGCGGAGCCAGGATGATGCCGATGAGCAAGGGAACAGTCAGGCGGTAGGCGGTGTAGTTGTTTAAGGACATGGGGGTGACGCGCAGGGCGGTGAGAGTGCGGTCATCCCGTTCATCTAGCAGCAGGAAGCCAATGACAACGCCATATAACACCGGGCAGATGAGGATGAGGTAGGCGTAGATGAGAGGGTAGTACGGCCGTAGATCAAACCCAAAATTTACCTCGATACCTTCTGTAACCCAGGGGAGCAGCCAGCGAAAGATAAGGGCGATGAGAACGGGAGCGAAGACAGCCCATCTCAACATTGAATCACGTCGGATATTACGGCCGTCAATAGGCCCCAACGCTTTGAAAACAGTTACCATATTCATTGGAAGTTCCTAGCTCTTTTCCCAGACTTTGCTGGAAAAAGAATAATGAATTGTGAATGGTGAATGAATCCTCACTTCACAATTCATTGTTAATTATTCACAATTCATTATTTTCTGCTGATCGATAAATAATTGTCGATCTTAGCGCGTAAGCGCCTATGTTCTCACGCCCTGCTTCAAGATGATGAAGCGATAGAATGCGCGGTGAGCTACCTGAAAAGTGGCGGCAATCCAAAGTAGACTGTATAAAAACCCGTAAATCAGTTCCCAGGTAGATATGGGATTGAACCCGCCGCGCAATAACGTTAAGGAAGCCATGATCGGATGTATATACATTAGCGGTGTGTTAATCAGGCCAAAATATTGTAGGATGGGCACAGACAGAACCATCGTCCAAAAGACGGAGGGGATAAGGAAGCTATTGATGGAATCGTAACGAGCGACGATGATGAAGCCATAAAGGGTATTGAAAAAGCCCATCAATACAATGCCAGCGCAGAGTAGAGGGGCGTTGTAGTTGAATCCTATCACGGCCGTGACAATTATCACATTCTCCAACACAGTCAGAACGGCCAATGTCAGCAGCTTAGACCAGAGATATTCGTGCCGGCGCAGCGGCGTCACCACTAACCCTTCCAGGACGCCATCATCTTTTTCCAGCAGGACGATACCGGCCATGAAGTAATAGGTGTTCACACTCATGTTGCCCATCACAAAAATGGGCATAAGCAGCGATAAACTGTCATCTGGCAGCTGCCTGAGAATGATTATGGAGATGACAGCCACAAATCCGGACGCATAATAAAAGCCGTTCCGAAATTGCAGTCGCGCATCCCAGCGCATAGTTGAAGTTAAACGGGTCATGTTTTTGTTCCTAGTTGTCCGTATTCCGTCATCCGTCGTCGGTCAGTGCGCCAACTATTTACCGAATACGGAATACCGGACACCGAATACGGAATACGAATTACTGCAATTCCCTTCCCGTAACCTCAATGAAAATATCATCCAGTGTCGCCTCCTGACTATGTAGGGTTTGCACGGTGTTGGTTTGCAGCAGTTCTCGGAAACGGCCGTTACTTCCCAGATCATTCAACGCAAACAGTTCTTGGGCTAGATGGCCGTTTTGTTGGAATTCGACTTTGACCTGGGCACGGCCGTGTTGCAATTTCAATGTGCGTGGCGAGTCAGTTAAATGAATCTGCCCATCAATAATAAAAGCCACCCGATCACACAAGTCGTCGGCCACAACCATGTCGTGGGTTGTCAGGAAAATAGTGGCGCCACGCTCTTTTTGGGTGCGAATAATCTCTTTGATACGTCGGGCGTTCACCGGGTCTAGCCCGGCCGTCGGTTCATCCATAAAGAGCAAGTCCGGGTTATGCAGCAAAGCACGGGCAACACTGAGACGGTTTTTCATCCCTTTAGAATATTGAGAAACCAGCAAGTCGCCATCTTCTTCCAGCCCAACCATCTCCAGTAAGTCTTGGGGGTTTTGGGTTTGGCCGTTGTACAAGGCAGCAAAATAGGTCAGATTTTCTAGCCCGGTGAGCTTTTGGTAATGGTTGGGTAATTCAAAGGAGACGCCGATCTTTTCGTAATAATCGCTGCCCCAGTGGCTTACTTCTTGTCCCATGACGGCCGCACTACCCCGATACCCTTGCAGCAGCCCGTTTAATATTTTCTGGGTGGTCGTTTTGCCGGAGCCGCTGGGGCCTAAAAAGCCGAATATTTCACCGGGTTGAATCTCAAAATTGAGGTTTTGAATGGCGGGTTTTTCGGCGCTAACGTAGGAGAAGGTTAAATCGTTGACCTGTATCATGGCGTACTCCTGGGCTTCATGCCTGACTCCAAAATGCGTAATACTTGATCAAATAGTTTGTCTGCCTGGGGTGATGAGAAGGGGGTATGGTTGTCGTCCAACTTCCCATCAACACTCACATCCAGTTTGTCTATCAGGTAGATGCCTAATTCAATAAAAATGACATAGAAGATAAACGAGGCCAAATCCGCATCTATGTCAGAAGCGATGTCCCCTTGTTGTTGGCCTTGTGTGACGAGTTGGGTGAAAAACGGCCGTACCTGTCCCATCATATCTTCCAGATAATCATCCGGAAAGTCGTTGTTTTTGGCTGCCCGATAACCAATCTGGCTGAGTTGGGGGTTGTGCAGATCAAACTGTCCCCGCTCTTGCATCAGCCAACGTAAAAAAACAAAGATGCCTATTCCAGGATCAGGCGGTGTTGTGCTCAACATTTCCATCTTGGCGTCCGCGCCTAAATCGAGCAGGTAGCGGTACAAATCTGCTTTGTTTTGGAAGTATTGGTAAAAGCTGCCTTTGGCAATACCAGCTTTGGCGACTATCTGCGAAATGGATGCATTTTTGTAATCGTGGGTGGCGAACTCGTCCAAAGCAATGGTGATTAATGTCTCTCGTTTATCGTCGGGCAGGTTATAAAAGGTTTGTTTGGGCATTGATGTTCTCTATAAAGTGAAAGATGACGGCCGTTTTACAAAGCGACAGTCACCTATCTATTTTCAATGTGACTATCCGGTCACATGACCGAGCAGTCACATCATATATTGAGTTGAATTTGTTGTCAAGCAAGTCGTAGTTAAGCTAAAGTCCCCGGCACTTTGGAAGTGCCGGGGACTTGTCAGTTAATTGGGAGCGTCCAGGCCAAAATCAGTCTGACATTCTTTGCATTGTACGTTGGGCACGTCTTCACCGTTGGCTAAAGCAGCGACCCATTCGACCAGTGAGACGCCGCCCGTTTCGGCGCTGTAGAATTGGGAGCGAGGTAGGATGCAGTGCAGTTCACCGGCCGGCGTGAAAGAGCGAAAATTAGGAGCGGCCGCATGAATGGTCATAAGATGGGTGGTTAAATCTTCCTGGAAACCAGCGGTCGGTAAGCCAGATACAGCCGTGTAAAAACGCTCTTGTACATTGTCATTTTTCGTGTTGTATTGGGCAAATGTTGTGTCGGGGTAATGGTTGGCGATGATGCTGTCGTATTCGGCCATCAACGCGCCCCCTTCCCGTTCCAGGCTGGTCAGTTCTGGAATCCAACTGGGGTAGGCGCTGGGATCTCCCAAACCAAATTGGCGGCCAAAAACAAATGCCAAAGAGTCGCCAAATTGGGTGACGGGTACGGTAGGATACTGCTCGATGATGTATGGCGTATGGACGCGGGAGCCAACACTGCCGGCGCTGCATCCGGTTACGAAAATGGCGTCGGGGTCGGGGATGTTTTGGTAAGCCCAACCGAGGGCAGCCCCGGCATTGACAAAGCCGCGATGGTAAATTTGCAAGGCGCTGCCATCTTCTTTGGGGTAATTCTGTACGCTGTTACCCCAGTAAACATCCCCGTTGCAGGAGGGGATGTAGACGGCGTGGTAATCGCGGAAGGGGTTAGCCGGATTATCCAGGTCGAAGATACCACGGCGGTTTGTGGGGTCTTCATCAGGACCGACATCGGCATCGTAGAAGGTGGAGCCTTGTTTGCAGGTTTGAGCATCCCAACAGCCGCCGCCGCCTTCAAAGTAGATGAGCAGCTTATTGACATTACCCGGTTTAACCCAATAGCTGAAAGGGGTGTCATGGGCGCAGCGGGTGTCGCCGCCGGGTTCGATTTTGTTCCAGCCAGCCACTAAATGGGTGAAGGCGGAATCGGGTACGGCCGTAGGCAATGGTGTGTCAGTTGGCGGCGGTGTGTGGGTTGGGAGTACGGCCGTAGGTGGTGACGTTGGCGAGTTTCCACGTTGCCTTCCACAAGCGACTAACAATATGAGCAATAATGCAAATAGTGGGCTTCTTTTTTTCATCTGATTGTTACCTCTTTTTTTCGTCATGATTCAGCCTTTGCCGATGAATGAATTCATCGTCTATTACACAAAAACGTGCTGAAGCACGTTAAGGCAGTCATCTCCACCTTGAGTGCGGCTCACTTCTAGTGCGCTTTAGCGTACTTTTGTGGCAGCCACCGATTGAAATCGGTGGCACTTATTCGTTGTCAAAAACACGGCCGCGCATTGATTCCAAATCAGTTAGAATTTCGTCAATCGTTTCGTCGTCAGGATCGGCAAAGAAGGCGCTGAAGGCGCGGAGTCCGGCCTGAGCCATGTCGGGGTGGGTGTTAAGTTCGTAAAGCTGAGTGATTTGTCCGGCATCTTCCACAAATTCCAACCCGCGCAAATAGACGTCGTTGTAAAGGGTCGGGTCTACTGCTTTGTTGGCCACCAGTCGGTTGATAGTCTGCACGTTACTGGTTTGGGATTCCACATTGCCGAGGTAGGTCAGATACGCCTCAGCCTGTTCTAGGTTGGGGGTGTTGGCGTGGATGTAAGCGCCATAAAGGTGAACGATTTCAGCCGGAGGTACATCGGGGTTGATAGGCGGGAAGCTGAAAAAGTCTAAGGTTTCAGGCAAACCGTCGCTGTAAGATTCGGACAGCCATTCGCCTAAATTGTACATGGCGGCACGGCCGTCGTAAATTTGATCGGCTGCTTCTCCATACCCCACACGGCTGTCGTCAAAACAGTTGTGGGCAAACATCTCCTGCCAATGGACAAAAACGTCACGTACACGAGGATCGTCATAAGGAACGTCGCCGCGCATAAGACTCTCGTGGAAATCGGGGCCATTCAGGCGCAGGTTGAGGATGGTAAACCAACGGGCTAAAGGAGGCGTCCAGGTGATGCTGGAAACCGTGACGGGAATGTAACCAGCCTCGTGCAAAGTGTTGCAGGTCGTCAGGAATTCATCCCAGGTTTGGGGTGGAGCCAATCCCAATTCGGCAAAAATATCGCTGCTATACCAGATGGGGTTCCATTGGATGGCCTGGGGCACAAAATATTGCCGGCCTTCATAGCTGACATATTCTTTGAGGGTAGCGGGGAAAACCTCATCCCAACCTCGTTCAGCCCAAATGTCGCTGATGTCCATGATTAGCCCTTGTTCAACATAGGGTTGGAGGGAACCAACGATAAAACTGCTGAAGACGTCGGCCGTTTCTTCACGAGTAAGACGGCTGTGGATGGGTTTGGGTACGGGGGAGGTGTAAATGCTGCCGCCGTAGTAACTGGTTTCCAGACCGGGGTGTGTTTCCTGGTAAGCATTGAAGTTGTCATGGTCCCAATGACCGGCCGGTTGACCGCCAAAGTAGGCAATGTAGTTAAGGGTTCCGATGGTTTCTGGCGTATTAATGGGTAGCAGTTCAGTGGGAGGCGGGTTGGTTGGTTGTGTGGTATCTGTGGGTTGGAGAATGGGTGTGCCGGTTGGCGGAATGGGGGTGGTTGTTGGCTCAGGCTGAGGGGTGTTGACGGTGGGGGGAACGGCCGTTTCCAATGAGACCTTGTTTGGCGATTGGCAAGCTGTGAGCAAGAATATTATCGAGAAAATGAAGAATGGGTTTTGTTTCCACATGGGGGTACGCTCCTTTATAGATAGTGGCTGGTGGCTGGTGGCGACGGCCGTGAGACAGACAGCACGCCACAACATGGTTGGACATTCATACGGTTGATTTTCCAAGGTTAGATGAGTTGTTTAGGGATCAGGCGTTATGAACCATTTGGTAAAAACGGGTTCCAGGTCACAGTCGCAATGCTGTTCGGCAAGCTGTTGGAAGGCGGCCGTATCGCCACCGCCCCATTTGTATGTTTGTATGTAGTGGCGCAGGAAATTATTGAATTGTTCCTGCCCCATGGCCTCGGCAACGGCCGCCAGAAACAATGGCGTCTGGCTGTACATGGCGTTGAAGTAGTCCAATTTACCGTAAGCGGCTGCGGGCAGACCCAGGGGAGCGCTGGACAGATGGGAGCGAACTTGCCAGCTATTTTCCAATTGTTGTCTAGCTGTGTTCCCTTTGGCGGCAGCGTAGTAATAACGGGCGGCATATTCAGCCAGACCATCAGCCAGCCAGGGATGGGTGAGTTGGTGGGGAGCGACGGCCGTGTCAAACCATTGACGGCCGACTTGCGTCAGGACACTATGTTCATTGCTGAGATTGGTGTAGACGTAAGGATCATGTTCCAGCAAAATGATGCCGGAATAGGACGCACCCCGTTGAGTAAAGGCCAACGTAGGCACATTGACAATATCCAGTTCGGTGTAGGGATAAGGGCCAAAAAGACGATTGTATTCCGCCAATACAGCTTGAGCGGCAGCCAACGATTCGTTCGCCGAGAGGAGCAAGCGGGCGGAATGGGCGTAACTGGTAATGCGTGTCTGGCCCACGACGCCTTCTACAGCCACCTGGAAACGGTCGCTAACGGTTAAGTAAAAATTATTAACCGGCCCGGCGGCAATGGTGACGACCTGTTGTAGTTTATCTCCGTTGCCGAGTAATTTGCGACCGGTGACGCTGCCAGAGGAAAGAAGCGTCAGTCGGGCGGGGGCGATGATGCGAACACGGTAGAAATTATTGGTGTTGTTATTGCTGATATTGTGTGCCGGCGGGGTCATATCCCAACCACTTTCGGGGTTATAGACAGCCAGGGTGGGATGGAATTGGATGAGATGGAGGAGTTGATGGTACGATTGGCTGGCAGCTTGGGCAGTTTGCCAGGTACGGCCGGCGCTGAGTTCAAAAGCCATTTGCACTACGGCCGTTTGTCCGGCGCGTAACGTTCGGGGCAGCTCCACATAGAGGGCGCGTTCACCGTCCAGTAAATGGAAGCGGGCGTTACGGCCGTTGACAAAAACCTCGCTGACAGACAAATCGGCATAAGTTCCGTTAGGGTAGAGATGGAAGATCAATTCGTGTAAAGGTTGACCGCTGTTGTTGACGGTACGTAGTTGTTGACGGCCGTTGATCCATTGCAGATCATCGCTAACATTGATGTCCAGATGGTAAATGGGGGCGGTGGTTAGTTGTTCCAAAGCGGTCTGTTCGCTGGTAATCAAACTACTTTGGTAGGGGGTGGGGTCTAACCATTCTTCGGAAAAGAGGCGGGGGATATCTAGAGCATTCAGAGCGGCTTCGGGGTTGTTGGCGGCCGTCACTCCCATCAAAGAAAAAGTGACGTAGACGAGGGCAAACAGGGCCAATGCAATGCTGCCAGTTGACACGACCTGCATGGTGTAGAAATTGATATTAGTCCAACGCCGCCGCCGGTTGAGTCCTTTTTGTATTTGATTGAACCGCATGTGGCCAGACGGCCGTGTGCGACGCAAATCAGCGGCCAAATCATAACTCATCTGCCGCCGCAGCCGTTCAGCGTCTTGCACCTGGGTACGGCAACGAGGGCATTCTATGATGTGGCGATCCATCGTTTCGCGCTGAGCATCGGTCAGCGTATGATGGATGTAACCGTTGATTTCGCGGTCGGATAAGTGTGTCATGGTGTTTATAGAGATTGGAGATTTCCCAATCTCTCCTACACTCTTTCCTTCAAAAATATCAATTCCGGTTCAGCCAATTCTGTTTTGAGCCGCTCATAGGCCAGACGGACGCGAGATTGGGCGGTGGGCAGCGGGCAGCCTAAGATGTCGGACATTTCGCGGTAGGTGTGCCCGGCCCAGTAACGCAGGATGATGGCTTCGCGGTAACGAGGTTTTAGGTTTTGCACGGCCGTCCACAAATCTGAATGGGTTTCGCGGTCGGCCGTTTGTTTTTCTGGCCCCGGATCATAATCTGGTAAATCTTGCCCTCTTTGTAGCCACACGGTTAAGGAGAAGCTGGGCAATATTTTGCGCCGTCGTTTGTCTCGGCTGCGGCTGACGGTGATAGTATGCAGCCAGGTACTAAAAGCAGATTTACGGCCGTCATACTTTTTAATGTTGACCAGAGCATACGTTAACGCATCCTGGGCTGCTTCTTCAGCGTCTTCACGGTGCCCCAGCAGCCCATAGGCCAGACGGTATGTCTGGTCACGAAAATGAGCATAGAGTAGTTCGGCCGCGCGTTCATCCCCATGCTGCCAACGATTGATCCAGGCGTTTACATTGTCGCTGTTGCTCATAAGCAAATGTACTTGGTCATCTTTTTTCTGTCATGACGTGTTCGTTTTATTATACGCGAGATCGTTTGAATTTGGTCAAGTTTACTACAGCGGATGAAGAATGGAACGGATAATGCTCGATAATAATCCGTTTCTTTCTCTATCCGTTGTAGCCATATTTTGAAGCTGTTATCTTCCTTTCGATTTGGATAGGCGGACATTGATCTCATCTGAGTTTCTAGATCGGTTCACTCTTTCGAGAGTGAACCAATCTTGCCAAGTTAAAAACGAGCGTTCCCTAAGGATGCCAGGGAATGGTGGGGGGCACGGCCGTATCCGCATAAGGCCCATTCCGTAAATCATCAAAATAACTGTGGCTATTCAACGCCCCATAAGAGAAAAGCGCATGTCCGGCTGTGCCAATTTGACGCGCCATTTGGATGCGGCTTTCGATGTCATAAAAGTCGCTGTAATCTGCACCAATGCCGGGGATGATGTAACGGCCGTGACTGTCATTCTGAAAATCTTGCACCAACATTTGCCAGCGTACTCGTCCCGTAGCGCCCGTATCCCAAACCGTGCCTCCGTAAATCATGGGAGAGATACTGTCTATGTAGCCGCCGCCTACCCACGCTTTCGAATCCTGATAATAATCATGATGCCCTTCCGTGCCGCCCCAGCCCCAATAATCAATGTACAAAGGCCAGACGGCCGCTGAGAGCCATAAGCCCGGTTTAAGAGGCACAATCTGATCGTAGAATTTGAATACCGTGCCATTGACCTGCGCTCGCTGCCAATCTTGGTAACTGTTGTATCCGGCCGGTGGAAACGAAAAGCAAGGGACGCCGGCGGCCGCAGCGCTAACCGGATCGCAGGAGGTACTTCTATCATAGCGGATATGATCCAGATGCAAGCCATCTACATCGTAACGGGTCACGATGTCCGTGGCCACAGACATCAAATGGTCATCGTGGACGATGGAAGCAGGGGTAGCTCGCATGTACGTGCCGCAGCTTACCTGGCCGCTTGTGTTCCATATCAAACCGTTGTTTTTACCCGATGTGTTGCCGTGAGCATTGAGCAGCTTCCAATAAATGTGCTGGGGTAAGACGGCCGGGTCAGGCGGGTCGTCACATTGGCTGCCGTTCCAGACGGGGTAGACGTTGATGTAGGCGTGTACCTGAATATTTTGGGCGTGGGCTTTGCTGATGAGATCGGCTAATGGATCCCAATACGGGTTGGGAGCAACGCCTAATCCTACTCCGCTGATCCGGCTGGCCCACGGCTCTACGTTGGATTGGTAATAGGCATCGCCAATGCCGCGTACCTGAAAGAAGATAGCGTTAAACCCGGCGTAAGCGGCATTGTTCACAATTTCGTCAATTTTGGCGGGATCGGCCGCACTGCTGTAAGAAGTCCAGTCGAAGCGCGTAACCCACATGCCGCGCAGCTCCACCATGCCAGACGGATCAGGTGTGGGTGATGGGGTTGGCGACGGAGTAGATGTAGGCGACGGGGTTGGTGACGGTGTCGGAGTCGCTTCTGGTTTTTGGATGATGGGCAGATAGGTGTAGCCGCTTTGTTGGGCCTGAGTGATAACGGCCGTGATCATCGTCCCCAATACCAAAATTGACATAAATACAACAATGATCCAGATTGGACGTTTTTTCATCTCATTTGCTCCCATAAAACGGAATTGTGGTATTGTGGCACAAATGGCAAATTTTGCCCCTCCTTTTCATGATATTTTGATTTGGTTGGAGGTTAAGGAGGCTAAGAGATTGAGAGATTGGGTAATCTCTCAATCTCTAATCTCAAATGAAGTATAATCTCCCGCTATGAATACAATACAAAAATTCAAGACATTGTCCGGACGAATAATTTATTCGTTTCCGGTGCAATCATTTCCCAATTTGGTAAACAATATTTATCTGATTAGTGATGGAGATAGACTGATTTTGGTAGATTGCGGGTCTGGGTTTGAACAGGCCAATGATGAGTTAGCGGCCGGGTTCACGGCCGTGTCCGAACAATTCAACGAATCCGTCTCCCTAGCCGACATCAGCCACATTCTCATAACACATGGGCATATTGATCATTTTGGCGGACTGCCTTTCGTGCGCCAATTTACAGATGCGCCTGTGGGGGTGCATGTGTTGGACCGGCGTGTCCTGTCTAATCATGAAGAACGGGCTATTTTTTCGGCCAATCGTTTGGAAACATTTCTGGAGCGAGCGGGGGTTTCGGCCGCACGTCGTCAAGATTTGATGCGTGTCTATTTGTTTGGCAAACAGTATTATCATTCACAGTCGGTAGATTTTTTGCTAGAAGAAGGGCAGCCGACCATCGAAGATATTGGCGTGTACCATGCACCGGGGCACTGTCCGGGGCAGGTCTGTTTGCTAGTAGATGATGTGCTGTTAACGGCCGATCATGTCCTCTCACGTACAACGCCCCACCAAGCGCCAGAAGAAATTACAAATAATATGGGGCTGGGCCATTATCTGGAATCGTTAACGAAGATTGAGCAGCTGCCGGGTATTCGTCTGGGGTTAGGGGGGCATGAAGCGCCGATGCCGGATGTGGCCGGCCGTATTCAAGAGATCAAGAAATTGCATGACGGCCGTTTGAACCAGGTATTAGGCATTTGCCAATCCCCCAAATCAATTTCCGATATTAGCCGCGATCTGTTTGGTCGGGTGCAAAGTTACCATGTACTGTTGGCCCTGGAAGAAGCGGGGGCACATGTGGAATATTTGTACCAGCGCGGCGAACTGGTAGCGGCCAATCTGGAAGAGATTGAAAAAACAAGCTATCCCGTTGTGCAATATGTAGAAGCATAGCGTTGCAAGTTTGCAAGTAGCAAGTCTGCAAGTAATCACACCGTAACATGTGCGGGATTAAAATAATGGAACGGAATTCTAAAACGTGGCAGCGTACATATAGCGCACACTTTGCAGACAAACTTGATCATGTCTAATACACAAACTCCGAGCAAACACCAGCCATCTTTCAATCTCCAATTTCTAATCCCCAATCTCCTACTTAACTGGTGGGATGCCGGACATACCGATTTACCCTGGCGGGAAATAGATGATCCCTATGCTATTTGGGTGTCAGAAATTATGTTGCAGCAGACGCAGGTGGCTATCGTACTTCCTTATTATAAACGGTGGCTGGTTCGCTTTCCGACGGTGCATGATTTGGCCGCTGCTTCGTTGGCTGAGGTGTTGAAGGCGTGGGAAGGGCTGGGTTATTACGGCCGTGCCCGAAATTTACACACAGCCGCAAAAATGGTGGTAGAAGAGTTTAACGGCCGTCTTCCCCAAACCAGCGCCGAATTGCAGCAGCTAAAAGGGATTGGCCCTTACACCGCTGGCGCTATCGCCTCGATTGCCTTTGCCGAACCAGCGCCAGTTTTGGACGGTAATGTCATTCGCGTTTTCAGTCGTCTAACTGATTTGGCCGAGGATGTCACCTTAACCGCTACCAAAAAGCGCCTCTGGCAGTTGGCGGCCAAATTAGTTTCGGCAGAACGTCCTGGCGATTACAATCAGGCGTTGATGGAGTTGGGGCAGCAGGTTTGTTTGCCGGCCAAACCGCTGTGTTTGTTGTGTCCATTGGCGGCCCAGTGCCAGGCACGGCAGCGAGGCACACAGTTGGAACGGCCGCTGCGCCCACCGCGCAAAAACATTCCCCATTATGATGTGGCTGCCGGTATCATTTGGCAAAAAGGTGTGGAGCCAGGCGATCCAGAGGGGCGGTTTTTGATTGCCCAACGGCCGTTGGCCGGATTGCTTGGCGGCATGTGGGAATTCCCCGGCGGCAAGCAGGAAGCGGATGAAACATTACCCCAAACATTGCAGCGTGAAATTCAAGAAGAGTTAGCTATAGAAATCAGTGTCGGCCCCTTTCTGACAAAAATAAAACATGCCTATACACACTTCCGCATCACCCTCCATGCTTTTCAGGCGCACCATTTGCACGGACGGCCGCAATGTTTAGGCGTGGCCGATTTTGCCTGGGTCGCCTTAGCTGACCTAGATAAGTATGCCTTCCCGGTGACAGATCGAAAAATAACGGCCGCTTTGCAAACGGCGATTGTAACATCCCGATAACATACAACATTGCACCACATGCAAATGTTGCTGGCGCTTCTCTGCGATGGGTGAACGGGTCAGGCGAGATTGAACTAACCCTGTTAGCTCCTCGTCGGAATCAAACTCAGAAGCTATGGTATACTTACCCTGATTTGACAGGGCAACAAAAGGTATTTTTCATTGACCATTGAAACCATCCGCCAACTTGTTAGAAACAAACAATATCAGGTAAAGCTCCACGCGGTACAACATGCCCTCAAGGAAGAGTTTGGGGAACAAAAGATGATTGATGCGATTTTGTCTGGTCGTGTCATTGAAGATTACCAAGACAGACAACGTGTCCTGGTTTGTGGACAAACAACGCTTGAATCAAACATTGTTATCTACTTGCATGTTGTTTGTGAACAATATTATGATGACCAGGTAGAACTTGTAACAGCCTATATTCCAGATGAACGTGAATGGGAAAAACCGCCGTTCAGACGGAGACTACAAAGAAAATGATGATTGAACCAAAATTAAAACCGCCGTTTTGTTCCGAACATTATTTGCAAATGGTTTGGGGAGAAACTGATTTTGCCTATGCTGAAGATGGTATTGAAGTTGTTGTCCGCCACATTCCGGCCTGGGTGTGCCCTCAAGGAGATGATGCAGCTTTTCCGCCGGGAGCAACAGATGAACTTATCGAGACGATTCGTGAGTTGATTGCCGTTGCTAAACGAACACAGGCCCAGCGCACATCCCTCCCACAGCAGGAATATTTGGTTAAGGTCATGTCGTTGACATAAACGGCCGTTTCCCACCCCCTCCTTTCGCCAATTCTTTCCCATTACTCCTACTACGGGCACGTCTCCATATGCAAATATTGCTGGCACTCCGCGGCCGTCAACGGCCGTGTCTGGCGATCTGCGGCCAGCTTCATTAGCTCTTCAAGAGAAAGCGTATAAATCCGAACCGTCCCCTCCCCGGAACTCATCGCTAAGGTATTGTTGCTGGGATTAATGTCGTAACTGTAACCAGAAAACGAGAGTAATTCCGGTAATGAAATAGTCTCAGTTACTGTGTTTAGGTCAATATTGAGCAGGGGCGATAGATCCCATACTTTTACCTTTCCCCCACCGTTGCTCGTCAAACTATTTCCGTCAGGGTTGAAATGAACCACCTGTGTTGTGCCCGTGTGGCCAGTTAAGGTAGAAAGTAAGATACCTCTACCCGCTGCCATATCCAGATACCAAACCTTAGCCGTCGTATCACCGCCTGCTGTGGCCAACAACGTGCCATCAGGACTGAAATCCAGGCCCCACACACGATCCCCATGGCTGGGCGGCAAGGCAAACAGTTCCTGTCCAGTTTCAGCATTCCAGATTTTTACAGTGACATCAGGCTCGTCGCTGGCTGTGGCTATCAGTTTTCCATCGGGACTGTAGGCGACATTGGTTAAGCCGGCTGTATGCCCCGTCAGCACTTGCAATTCCTCGCCGGTAGCGACATCCCAAATACGGGCTGTCTTATCGGTGCCCGCGGTGACCACCTGTCTTCCGTCTGGGCTGAAAGCGGCATCCAGGACGCCAGTAAAGTAGCCGCCCACGAGACCCTCTTCATGTCCTTCCAGGGTCACAAGCCGCTCCCCTGATTCAGCATCCCAGATAACGACCGTGCCCCCTGTGCTAGCTGCTGCCAAAAGTTTGCCATCGCGGCTGTATTCTACATTCCTCACGAATTGATCGATATGATCATCTAACTCTAACAACACCTCACCCGTTGTCAGGTCCAACACGTAAATAACGCCGCCACCGGCTGTAACCACCTGCCTGCCATCGGGATGAATATCCTTAACCGCAGACCGGCCTTCAGGTGCCGAAAACGTGAATACTTCTGCCTCACCTTCAGGGGTGATGTTCCACATGCGGGCCGAACCCATCCAATCGCCGGTAAGAAGCTGAGAGCCGTCGTTGTTGAAGGCCACCGACCATACATTACTGCCATGATTAAGGGTTAATATTGCCTGTCCGGTCAATGGATCCCACACTCTCGCTGTTTCATCCCGGGCGACGGTAGCTATCTGCTTTCCATCTGGGCTAACGGCGAGTCCAGAAATAACGTTGTCGTGGCCACCGCTTATCGTGGTTAAAGGAGGGGAATCTGGCGTGAGATCGGCCGCTTCAAGATCCCATACAAGAATTCTTGGGCCGTCGCTATTTCCAGCTGTAGCCAGCGCCAACAGGTTGCCATCAGGACTTAAACCGTACGGCTCCCCCTGAAGAGAGATTTGACCCTCATGATTTAAAGTCAACACTTGTATCGCTTCTCCTGTGAGCGTATTCCACACCTGGATCGTGTTGTCTCGGCTTACCGTTAACAAGCGTTGTCCATCCTGACTATAGGTAACCCCAACCTGATCTGTATGACCAGGCAAGTTGAACAACTGTTGGCCGGTTGAGGCATCCCATATCCCTGCGGCCCCATCCTCATAACCAATAGCTATTTGTGTCCAATCTGGGCTTAGGGCATAGGCAGATATATTTTCATTATCTGCATGAATAATCGTTGTCGAACGCTCGTCGCCAGAAGGTATTTCCCGGATTGTTAAAGTCATCCCCTCCGCCAGGTTGACCGTAGCCACTTGGTCTCCATTCAGGTTGAATTGAACCATTTGCGGATAATAGCCAACGACAGGCACTTGAACTTGAAATAATTCTTGGTCTGTGGTCGCATCCCAAATTCTGACTGTCTTATCATCAGCTACTGTAGCTATGAAATTCCCATCACGGGTGATGGCCACATCCCAAACATAGGCTTGCACAGGTAGTGTCATCCGAACCCGGGAAGCCAGGATTGCCGTGTGCACGGCATTGGCGGCCTCCGTTGTCTGGGCGGTGGACAATGCCTGTCGGGCTAACAAAAGACTTAACTCTGGGTCTACGTCCAGATTATTTGTAGCCGCAGCTGCCAGCTCGCGGGATTGGGCCAGTTGAGCCTGGGTCACGGCCGCTTCCCGTTCGGCAACAGCCACCGCTTCGGCCGTCGCTCTAAAATCCGCTTCGGCTACGGCCGTGGCTCGTTGGGCAATGGCCACACCTTCGCTGGCTTCTGCCTGTGCCTGAGCTGTGGCTCGAGAGTCGGCTTCGGCCACTGC
>JAAEOP010000825.1 GCA_024223125.1 Chloroflexota bacterium | reverse complement strand
GCCTACTTCACACGCCCACGCAAAGACCGCTTGACCACAATACTGTCCGGAAAGGGATCAGGTTGAGCCTGGCAAAGAACAGACTGACTCATATGAACCTGATGCCTGATAGAGAGACAATGATATGCTGATTCATCTGCATTAACTCCGGGTATAGAGAACAATAAAAAGTATTGTGTAAGCTTGTTGGATATGGGAACAAGGACAGGTAATACAGACTATAAAAAAACGGCGACCCGATTTTTGCCAGGTCGCCGTTGATCATTAATTCAATTGCAGAATACGGCCGTTATCCAGCCTCATCTTCTTCTTTGACCGCATCCGTTTGCGAAATCAAGGCCACTGCTTCTTTCTCTTTGGCTTTTGCGGCCGCCAGCGCTTCCAGCACAGCCAGATCCGTATTATCATCAATCATCAACGGGCCAGACAGGTCTAATTCCTCAAGCGCCTCTTCCTCTTCCAACTTAGCCAACTCTTCTTCCGCCCGTTTCTGATGTTTTGCATAACCCGTCCCGGCCGGAATCAACTTGCCGATAATCACATTTTCCTTCAAACCCAGCAACTGGTCTTCACTACCGGCAACGGCCGCGCTGGCTAACACCTTAATCGTATGTTGGAAAGAACTAGCTGACAGGAAACTGTCCGTATTCAAAGCTGCTTTGGTAATACCCAACAGCACCGGTTCAGCCTGGGATGGTTCACCGCCCTCTTCCAGAATTTCGTCATTATTCTCCAAGAAAAAAGCCAACTCAATCAACTCTCCCGGCAACATATCTGTATCGCCAGAACTGGTAATCATCACTTTACCCAACATTTTGCGGATAATAACCTCAAAATGCTTGTCGTGAATATTCTGACCTTGCGGCCGGTACACTTGCTGCATTTCCATCAGCAAATATTGGGTCACTGCATCCCGACCCAAAATCTCCAAAATTCGATGGGGATTCCGCGACCCTTCCGTTAGTTGATCGCCCGCATGAACCGTATCCCCATCAGAAACAAGCATACGCATACCGGCTGGAATTGCATAATCCCGTTCATCCTCGCTTTCCCATACAACAGTCAGACTATCCCCATTACGGTTAACTCTGCCGCCATGCTGGGCAGACATAATTTCATCATCCTTTTCCGCCAGAATATCCCCTGATTTAACCGTGTCCGTATCGCCAACTTTTACGTCCCACCCTTCGGAAACTTCGTATATATCATCAAGCAGATTCGATTCGGTTACGAAGACATGACGTACACCATCCACCATACGGATTTCGGTCAAACCGCCAATTTCAGTGATAACTGCTTCACCCTTCGGTTTTTGCCGCGCTTCAAATAACTCTTCCACACGGGGCAAACCCTGTGTAATGTCACCGCCGGCCGAAGCAGTACCACCGGTATGGAACGTCCGCAAAGTTAGCTGCGTACCCGGCTCACCAATAGATTGAGCAGCCACAATACCTACGGCCATACCCATTTCTACCGGCTTGCCTCGTGCCAGGTCAATGCCATAACATTTGGTGCAGATACCACGTCGCAGTTCACACGTCATCGGTGAAAAAACATGGATTTCTTTACTGCCTAATTCATCAACCTGTTCGGCCGTTACATCAGTGAAATAATCACCCATACTCACAACCAGCTCATTGGTTTCGGGATCAATAATCTCTTCGGCCGACACACGTCCCAAAATTCGTTCCGCTATCGTTTGCTTGCCAAAGTTGTCAGACCGGCGCACGTAAATGCCCTTAGACGTACCACAATCATCGGCCATCACAATCATGTCCTGAGCAATATCAACTAGGCGGCGGGTCAGATAACCGGCGTCAGCCGTTCGCAGCGCTGTGTCTGCCAGACCTTTCCGGGCGCCATGTGTAGAGATGAAATATTCTAGCGTATCTAACCCCTGCCGGAAGTTGGATTGAATTGGAACCGGGATAATCCGTCCTTGGGGGTCAGCCATCAAACCGCGCATACCGCTTAACTGGGTAATCGGCCCAAAGCCGCCTTTACCCGCCCCAGAAAGCGCCATCACAGCAATGGGACTGGCCGGGTCCATCGCATCGCGCACTGCTTTTTCCACCTTATCTTTGGCATCATTCCAGGTGTCAATGGTACGCATATATTGTTCTTCTTCAGTTAGCAGACCACGGCGATATTGGCGATCAATTTCATTCACACGCTTTAGCGCGTTGTCCAAAATGGGTTCCCGTTCCTCAGGGATGGTCAGGTCGGCCACAGCAATGGTAGTTCCTGATATAGTGGCATACTTGAAGCCAATTGACTTGACTGCATCTACCATTTTAATAGTAGCTTCGTCTCCCAGACGACGATAAACACGATTGATTAAACGGGTAACACCCCCTTTGTCCAGCCCCATGTTCACAAAATGGAATTGTTCCGGCAGCGTTGTGTTGAACAATACACGTCCGGGAGATGTTTCAATAACTTTATGGCGCGGCTTGTTATCTTTATAACGCACATTGTCATCTTTGTAGTAGGTGTCTACCTGTAATTTGATTTTGGCATGGACATCTACCAAACCTAATTCGTAGGCGGTCTCTACTTCTTCCATAGTGGCGAATATATGACCTTCCCCTTTACGGCCGTCACGCATCAGAGTCAGGTAATAAACGCCCAGCACCATATCCTTTGACGGCCCCACAATCGGTTCGCCATTGGCCGGTTTCAGCAAATTCCGAGTAGCCATCATTAAACCCATAGCCTCATTAACTGCTTTTTGAGACAAAGGTACATGCACCGCCATCTGATCCCCGTCAAAGTCCGCATTAAATGCCGAGCAAACTAAGGGATGCAGTTGAATCGCTTTTCCTTCTACCAACTGGGGCATAAACGCCTGAATACCCAGACGATGCAGCGTAGGCGCCCGGTTCAGCAAAATCGGCCGATCCTGAATCACTTCCTCCAGCACCTGCCACACTTCTGGCTGCTGTCGTTCAATCACCCGGCGAGCGCCCTTCACATTACTGGCATGTCCGTACTCTACCAGTTTGCTAATAACAAACGGCCGGAACAACTCCAAGGCCATCGTCTTAGGCAAACCACATTGCCCCAACTTCAAAGTTGGTCCCACCACAATGACAGAACGGCCGGAATAATCTACGCGCTTACCCAACAGGTTACGGCGGAAACGGCCCTTCTTACCTTTCAGCATGTCAGATAAGGACTTCAACTCCCGTCGTCCCCGACGGCTCAACGCCTTACCCCGTTGGCTGTTGTCAATCAAACTGTCAACCGATTCCTGAAGCATCCGCTTTTCGTTACGGACAATCACATCCGGTGCGCCCAGTTCCAGCAACCGCTTCAGACGATTGTTTCGATTAATCACCCGCCGGTACAAATCATTTAAGTCAGAGGTGGCAAAACGGCCGCCATCTAATTGCACCATCGGCCGTAAATCTGGCGGAATAACTGGCAACACCGTCAAAATCATCCATTCAGGTCGGTTGCCACTACCAAGCAGCGATTTTACCACTTGCAGCCGTTTAGTAGCTCGTTTAGCCCTTTGTTTAGAACGGGTTGTACGTACCTCTTGCCACAATTCACGCGACAATTTATCCAGGTCCATGCGCTTTAAAATATCGTAAAGCGCTTCGGCTCCCATACCAGCCCGGAAAACATTGCCAAACTTACTTTTCAATTCCCGATAATTGGTCTCATCTAAGAAAACCATCGGATCCAAATTTTCCAGCTGCTCCCGATTCGATTGGGCCTGTTGGCGTAAGCGGCCTAGTTTAGCAACCAACTCATCACGCATGCCATCGCCCACAGACTGAGTTTCACTGCGTATTTCGTCAATTTCAGATTGGCATGTCGCTACCTGGCTCTGATGATCTTCTTCATGGTCTTGCTGCACCTGTGTCAGACGTTCATTGGTGATTTCTTGAACCATGACACTGTGCTCACGGCCGATAGATTCACCTGCCTTTGCAATGACCGTCTCACCCAAAATAATATCTTCCGACGCTTCGTTGTCTTTCAGATTTTCTAGCCGCTGTTCAACAGATTTAGCCTCACGCACCACATCATCGGTCGCCGCTGCCAGACGGTCGTCAAATGTTTCATTTAATTCGAGTAGTTGGCTTTCTAATTCAGCCAGACGCAGTTGGGCTTCTACAGTAGCTTCACTGATATTGGCTTGCAATTCTTCTTCAAATTTCAGTTCGGCTTCTTCTAACTCTTCTTCCAGTCGTTTGAGCGCCCGCTGGCGAGCCTCATTGTCCACATGCGTAATAACATATTGGGCAAAATACAAAACACGATCCAGGTTGCGACGAGATACATTCAGCAGTAGCCCCATGTGGCTGGGCACGCGGCGG
Organism: Chloroflexota bacterium; assembly: GCA_024223125.1. Next base: position 6,709 of record JAAEOP010000825.1, on the reverse strand, counting down.
GTATACCAGACATGGGCTACCGGCGCTGCCAGTTCAATATGCCCCATACGTTCGCGGCGCACAGAAGAGCGTGTTACTTCGACACCACACTTGTCACAAACGATGCCTTTGTAACGCACATTCTTATATTTTCCACAATAGCATTGCCAATCACGAGTTGGGCCAAAAATAGCTTCGCAAAATAAACCATCTTTTTCCGGGCGTAAACGACGGTAGTTGATAGTTTCTGGTTTGGTAACTTCTCCATATGACCAGGAACGCATTTGGTCAGGGGATGCTAAACTGATACGTAACGAGCGGAATTCTGTTGTCTCCACCAGGTGACCTCCCAAAATAATTAATTGCTCCAGCCCTTAACGAATAAAATTGTACGTAACCACTCAGAACCCTGCTTGATATTGAAGCTCTGAGAGCTTAATGTTTTCTTCCCAACTCCCCTATATATACCCACCCTGACATTTTTGTGTCTGTGTAAACACGGAAAAAGAGCGTATGGCCTTTTGGGGGCCAACGCTCTTAAATTCTTGGACTCATTATATCATAAGTGAGCCAAATTATATCGGCAACCTTCAATATGTCAAGCTAACTGCATGAGAAGTTTGTTAGGATTCTGGCATAGTAACTGTGCCACAAAATTCACAGGTATAGCTGGTAACGCCTCGCGGCTGTTCGGGAATGGCGGCATAACAATTGGAACATTCTGTGGGAAACGAGGCACTAACAATGCCTGCTTCTTCAAGTTCATCCACGTATGCGTCTGAGCGGTCTTCGTCAATATCGCCAGTTTGAATACGCTTGATTGTGGCTGCCCATTCTGAAGAGTTCTGTCCTTGTAAATGAAAACGGGCACGAGAATAATCGGCCGTGGCGGCAAAGACGAACTCAATAATGTCATCCTTTCCCATACCCAGAAAGCCGCCTTCTTCTTTATGTTTGATATCTTCTATCTGGTGAACGTCAACATCTACATGCACTTCCTGCACCATTTCGGAATCAGCTTTGAAGAGACCGAAGTGCTTTTTGGTAACAACTTCTTCCCGTTGTTCAAAGATGAGACGTTGATCGGTGAGGAACAGATACCCTTCTGGCCCCTCTTTTTTGCCATCCCGATGCCACCGGGTTTTGACGCACAGCAAGGGGCCTTCCGCGTCGCGCAGTTGGATATCCGGGGAACCATCTAATAGTTCAAATATCTCTTCTACTGCTCTTAGCTGGCTCTCAATGGCAGCCAGTTCATCTTCAATGCCGTCGTAGAGACTGTCTACCGCAGAGCGAGCGGCATTGATACGTCTTTCTAGGCTGTTTACGGCCGTGTCTGCCGCCCGAATAGAAGAAGCTTTGTTGGCGCTCATACGGTTGACCATATTCCCGGCCTGAACCAATTCCTTATCCACACGCTCTACTTGTCGCTTCAAATTGGACTCCACACGCGGCCGTACATCATCCCATTTGTCAGCCATCGCCCCTAATTTATCTTCCAGTTGACCGGAATGGACGTAGCCCCGGTCGCGCAGAGCTTCCAGGTCAAAGGGTAATTCCGTTAATTCAGTGTCTATACGGCCGATCGCATCATAAACACCGCCTAATTGAGCTTGAGTTTCCAGCCGAGCGTATTTATCTTCAATACGACTCATTTTGGCCTGGATTTCGGCGCTGGCTCCACGGTTGGCAGCAGTAGCGGCAACGGCTGCTGTACCCACAGCTCCGGCTGTTGCCGCTCGGCGCACAACTCTGCGTCGGGATGAGGGTTTGGATCTGGTTCTAGATTTCACAGTCGGCTTAGGTCGAGTCTGGTTTTGCTGGGACTGCTTACGCTGGGCTGCTCTTACCGACGGCCGTACCCGGGTTTTCCTGGTTGTACTGCCGGCCGGCCGACGAGAAACTGGCCGAGATGGTTTTCTCCTGCTAGACGTTGTCTTCTTGCTGTTGTTTACCTTATATCGTCTAACCGGTTTGGGAGATTTCTTCTTGCTGTTGTTTACCTTATATCGTCTGACCGGTTTGGGAGATTTCTTCTTGCTGTTGTTTACCTTATATCGTCTGACCGGTTTAGAGGATGTCTTTTTTTTGCTACTTGTATTTGCCATTTACCACGCCTCCTATTTTGCCAGGGATTCATTAAAATCACTAACCTATATTAACTGGCTCCCCAACCTGTTGTTTGAGATAAGCTTCCATGAAATCATCTAAACGGCCGTTAATCACCGCCGCCGCATTCCCTATTTCATAATTGGTGCGATGGTCCTTCACCATTTTATAGGGATGCAGTACATAAGAGCGAATTTGATTACCCCAGCCAGCATCAATATTTTCACCCTTCAATGCGGCCATTTCTGCTTCCTGTTTTTGTTGTTCCAAATCAAAAAGCTGTGCCTTTAAAATCTTCATTGCCATTTCCCGATTTTGGGTGAGTGAGCGCTGGTTTTGGCAGGAAACAACAAGGCCGGTGGGAAGATGGGTAAGACGTACGGCCGTTTCATTTTTCTGCATATGCTGGCCGCCGGCGCCACTGGCCTTAAAGCGGTCTATGCGTAAATCTCTCTCCTCAATCTCAATATCAATATCCTCAGCCACATCCGGCCACGCCTCCACTTTGGCAAAAGACGTATGGCGGCGGTTGGATGAATCAAAGGGGGAAATTCGCACCAATCGGTGCACGCCACGTTCAGATTTGAGACGGCCGTAAGCCAAATCACCCTTCACGGCCATCAAACAACTCTTCAAACCAGCCTCATCACCCGAACTTTCATTCAAAATATCTACCACAAACTTGTGTGAATCAGCCCAGCGCAGATACATACGTTGCAACATTTGTACCCAATCCTGCGATTCCGTGCCGCCGGCCCCTGCATGAATTGCCAGAATACAATTTTCATCATCATGTTCACCGGCAAAGAGGGTGCTAAAAGCCAGATCATCTATCTCCTGTTTTAACGAACTTACCTCCTGCGTCAATTCATCCGCCAGATCCTCATCTCCCAATTCTACCAACTCCAGGGAATCTTCCAGTCGCCTGCTTAACTGCTGCCACACCCCAATCTGATTCTTCAATCGTGTCAATTCCTGCATCAATTTTTGAGCCTGTTTAGGATCATCCCAAAATCCGGGCACGGCCGCCATATCTTCTAATTGAGCTACCTTTTCAGCTTTGGCAGCTACGTCAAAGACGCCTCCGCAGTTGATTGACGGTCTGATTCATGTCCTGTAATTCATTCGCTAATGCTTCCATTTCAACCTCACAATGATTAGTATAATTAAAAAACGGGTGGCTGGTTGTTGGTGGATAACACAAGCCACGAGCAACTAACCACCAACTACTTTTATTCAAATAATCCATTCACAAACAGTTCCGGGTCAAAGGGAGCCAAATCTTCCATCTTCTCTCCGGTGCCAATAAAACGTACCGGCAGTCCCAATTCCCGATAAATAGCAAAGACCATCCCCCCCTTCGCTGTGCTATCCAGCTTTGTCAATACCACACCGGAAGCATGGACGGTTTCTTTAAACTTTTGCGCCTGTATCAGCGCGTTTTGACCTGTCGGGGCATCCAAAACCAGTAAAACTTCATGTGGCGCCCGGTGGACGCTTTTACGGCAAACGCTATACACCTTTTCTAACTCTTTCATTAAGTTGAACTTGGTGTGCAGACGGCCGGCCGTATCAATAAACAACAAATCATACCCCCGTGCCCGTGCCGCTCGAATACCATCATATGCCGTTGCCCCCGGATCGCCGCCTGGTTGACCGGCAATCACAGGTACATCTGCCCGTTCACCCCATATTTTTAGCTGATCAATGGCCGCTGCCCGGAACGTATCGGCCGCTGCCAAAATCACCTTTTTATCCCTATCCGCATAATAACGAGCCAGCTTGCCAATAGAGGTTGTTTTACCAGACCCATTGACCCCCACAACAATGACCACCGTTAACTGACGTGGTTCTTCTAAAGCAAACAAGCGCTCATTTTGCAAAATTGATAGGAGTTCTTCTTTTAAAGCCTGTAACAACTGCTCACTTTTATACAATCCATCATTCTTAACGCGCTCCCGCATGGCGTCTACAATTTCCAACGTTGTGGGCACACCCACATCTGCTTGAATCAGCAGCGCCTCCAGGTCTTCCCATGTTTCTTCTGTGATGTCGCCCGTTCCCAACACCCCGGCAATTTGCCCAAATACAGAGTTGCGGGTACGGCTCAATGAATCTCGAATGCTTCTAAACAATGTTATCCTCTTACTTAATGAGATTAAGAGATTGATCTCCCAATCTCCTAATCTCCCAATTTCTTAATACTTCGAGTATATCAGGCTTCAAGGCAGTTACAATTCGATGATTTCGCCATCCTGGGTCAGTTGTTCTACGCGAAGGGTGGCTTCTTCCAATTGGGTTACACATCGTTTTGCCAATGCCTGCCCCTGCTCAAACAGGCTAATAGAAGCCTCAAGTGTTAAATCACCTGACTCAAGTTGGGACACAATGGACTCAAGCTCTTGTAAAGCGCCTTCAAAGCTCATTTCTTCTGGATTCGTCGTCATGATAATTTCTCCAGGTTTATGGGAGTCAACGGCCGTTTTCCCTCCATAAACGCCACTACATTTTCCACCGCCAGCCGGGACATATTCTGCCGTGTTTCAATCGTGGCGCTGCCCACATGAGGTGTTACCACCAGGCGGTCTCTAAATTGCGCCAGACCAAAATGCATCTGGGGTTCCTCTTCAAACACATCCAGCGCGGCCCCCCCAATCAAACCCTGAGATAGCGCCTCCACCAGATCCGCTTCTTTAATTAACGGGCCGCGAGCGGTGTTGATGAGGCAGGCTGTGGGCTTCATCTGCCGGAATTCCGCCAGTGTAAAAAGGTGGCGGGTTTGCGGCGTCAACGGGGCATTGATGCTGATAAAGTCGCTTTCCCGCAGCAGTTCGGCAAAAGAAACTTGCTGGGCGCTCAATTCCTTTTCGGCCGCCGGTTTGGGACTGTTAGCCGTGTAAATGACCTTCATGCCAAACCCCAACGCTGCCCGCCGGGCTACGGCCATGCCAATCCGCCCCATTCCCACAATGCCCAATGTCTTACCAAAAACATCCACCCCCAGCATCTCCGGGAACAGTTCAAACCGTTGGTATTGGCCAGCCCGCATAAACGCATCTGCGGCCGGTATGCGTCGGGCCACAGCTAACAGTAAAGCCAGGGCCAGATCGGCCGTTGTTTCCGTGAGTACATTCGGCGTATTCGTGACCACAATGTCCCGTTTCGTCGCTGCCACAACATCAATATTGTCATATCCCACGGCCACATTGGCAATAATTTTTAGCTGGGGGGCAGCATCTATGATCTCCCCATTTATCTTATCCGTCAGCAAACATATAAGCGCCTCTGCATCCGCAATTTGCACCTTCAATTCTTCTGGCAACCAGGGTATGACAGCTTGATTATGTTGGTAAGGGATACCAGCTTCGTTTAACAAAGTCACGGCCGCCGCGTCAATCTTTTGAGTAATCACAACCTGCGTCATTTATCCCTCCACCGCCACGTCAAACTCACCATCAGCCACCTGGATGTGTAGTTTATCGCCACTACCTACTTCTTGGAATGAGCGGATAACACGGCCGTCATCTCCTCGCACAATCGCATATCCCCGCGCCAAGGTGGCTAGTGGACTAACGGCCGTCAATCTCGCCTGTATCACCGCCAATTGTCCCCGGTCCCGTTCCAATTTCCGCTGTATTCCCAGCTCCAACTTGTGCAGTAAATTGTCCAACCGCTGTCGGTTGTTATCCAACTGCCCTCGTGGACTGAGATGGGTCAAAGAGCGCTGCAACGACTGCGCCTGCCACTGCTGCTGCTGGATTCGATCTGACAGCGCATCAGCCAGACCAGAAGCTAAACCGGCCACATACGGCCGTAACTCCGCCACATCCGGCGCCGCCAATTCGGCCGCCGCTGAAGGGGTCGGCGCCCGCAAATCAGCCACAAAATCAGCAATCGTAAAGTCTACCTCATGCCCCACCCCACTGATGATGGGATGTCGGGCGGCAAAGATAGCCCGCGCCACCCCTTCATCGTTAAAGGCCCACAAATCTTCCATCGAGCCGCCGCCGCGAGAGACGAGGATGGTATCAATATCGGTACGGCCGTCCAGCCATTGTAGCGCCCGAATAATTTGTGCTGGAGCCTCATTTCCCTGCACCAATGCCGGGGCAATGAGTACCGATGCCAATGGATAACGGCGACGCAGCACATTCAAAATATCACGCAATGCGGCCGCGTCGGCCGAAGTCACAATACCAATCTTTTGCGGAAATTGAGGAATCGGTTTTTTGTGCGCCGGGTCAAACAAACCAGCATCATCCAACCGCTGCTTCAACTGTTCAAACGCCTGCGCCAGGTCGCCACGTCCGGCCGGTTCCAGACGATCTGCATAAAGTTGGTACACGCCACTGGCTTCATAAATGGAGAGTCGGCCGTGTGCCACCACCGCGTCTCCATCTCCCGGAAAAACAGGCAGCTGTTCGGCCGCCGAACGCCACATCACACATTTCAACTGCGCGTTTTCATCCTTTAACGTAAAGTAAAGATGGCCGGAACGCGCTCGCGTAAAATTGGAGATTTCCCCTGCTACTTCCACATCTTGCAAGCGGTAATCAATCTCAAACAGTTCCCGAATATATTGCGTCAGGTCACTGACCGACCACGCCGATGATAAAAAGTT
>JAAEOP010000824.1 GCA_024223125.1 Chloroflexota bacterium | reverse complement strand
GAAGGTGGAACAAAAGATGATAATGGTTATTTAAAATTACCCAAGCTTCTATTGTAATGTCATAGTCAGAAGCTAAGCCGTTCATTTCTCGGTATAAATCGGTTTTAAGTGAGTCCGGTTCTAGAAAATGAGCGTTTTTGTATGTGGTGGCGGTAATGAAATAGATAGTATCATCATTGTAAATATGGGGCGGCCTATTTGCATGTTGAATAAGTTTACCTCTGACCACGACAATTGACCTCGCTTAGTTTTCTAAAACAATACGCTATCCAGAATAAATTCTGGAGTCCAACAGCCGAGTCTGGACTCCAGAATTTATTCTGGCCATAATCTACTCGAGCCACTGCAAGAATTCAGATAAGATGACCTCTCGTTTAGAAAAAGAAGCATTGGCTTGCGGATCGGTAGGGGTGTAGAGAATGGTATCCGGTATATTTTTCTTGAGCAGGTGCAGTAATTTCAGGGGGCTAAAGCCGCTTTTCATTTCGGCGTTCAGTTCATTTCTAATCCGTTTGGTGGTATTACGGGGGATGATACCCGCTTGCAAAGCGTCCAGTACGGCGGTCAGGTAGCTTTCATTGTCGTCGGTAAAGCCTTTGAAACGTTTGATCTCTCTTGACTTTAGCAGGCGGATGATAAATTGCTCGTTAGATTGCCCGCCGCCAACCTGTCCTTTTTCCTGCGTTGCCGGTGAGGTTACCAAAGCAAATTGTTCTTTGTTCAAGGCTAATAAATCATAATAGGCTTTAGGGATAAAGCGGCGGGGAGTATCGGGAACACATTGCAACAGGTCAACCGCATCCAGAAAAGTCAATTCGCCGGGCGTGTCGCCAGTAGTGATAAAGAATTTTTTCAATTTACCCTGCCGGAAAAAAGAGAGCAGGGAGTTATTCTTGTTCCCGAATAAATTCGGGAGTCCAGAATTTTCTTCTACCGGATTCCCGAATTCATTCGGGGGATTGCCGGAGCCAGAAGAAATTCCAGAGTCCAAAGATAGCTTTGGTAGTAAACGACCTGTGCGGGCTTTGCGGGGCAGCCGTTTGATTTTTTCAAACAGGGCCGGATCGTTATCTCGAATATCTTGAATGAGGCGCAAAAATTCCAGTTCAGAACGGGCCTCTTCTTCTTCGCCCTCAAAACTTTTTTTACTGGTCAGCTTGCGATAAAGGCGGTCGCCAAACAGCTCAAACTGCGATACATCTTCTTCATCAGTTAGATATTTGGCATCTTCGCCCAACATATCGTGAAAGGCTTGAATTTTGGCCTTGATATTATCTTCAAGCCCCAAATGCTGGTCTGATTGCACGGTAGGAAAGAAGTTAAAGATGTAAACCAGTTGATGCTCGGTGCCAACCCGGTTTACCCGGCCAACCCGCTGCAAAACGCGGGTGGGGTTCCAGGGCAAATCGTAGTTAATAACAATATTAGAGCGATGCAGGTTGATACCCTCGGCCAAAACATCGGTGGAAATCAAAATGCGGATTTGATTTGGACTCCCAAATTCATTTGGGAATTTTCCGGAATAAATTCCGGAGTCCAAAGATTTGGTAGAGGGGTGGTAATTGGGGTCGTAGTTGGCCTCAATTAAGTCACGGGCTAACGCTTTGCTGATGCCGCGCCCCTGAAAAAGTCCGCCACCACTGGAATAAAACATCACCTTATCCGGAAACTGTTCATTAAGTTTTTGGTAGAGATAGCTGCCCGTTTCGGCGGACTCGGAAAAGACAATGACCTTTTTCCTTTTTAATAGTTTGTTCCGGCGCAGGTCGTCAATAAATTGGGCCAGTTTGGGGTCTTGCTCAATGTCTACCCATAAAGTTTGAATTTGCTTCAAAACTTTTAAGTCTCTGTGCAGGTCATTCAAAAAATCAGGTCTAAAAACTGAGACTTTATATTTTTGCGCCTTTTCTTCTTCAACCAGTTCCAAAAGCCGGGCTTCATCGTCGGCATCCAACAAATCATACACGTTTACGTGCTTGCTGATATAAATAGTGCCTTGGTGATACATGTCAATAAAACGCTCATAAGATTCAATGAAGCGGGCCAAACTACGCTTAAAAGCAAAGAAACTGCTTTCAAGACGCTTTACCAATGTTCCCTTCATAAAGCCGCCCACGTTGCGCTGAGATTGGGCCTCAAACTCGCTCAGCCCCTTTTTAAGATATAACAAAGGGGTGTAACGCGAATAACTAAACTGCTGCAATAACAGAATAGTCTGGTTGAATACGGCATCGGTTTGGGGGTCAAAGGTGTAAATGATGCGTTCGGGGTCGGCCAACTCAGGGAAAGATAAGCCTTGCTTGCTTATATCTTGGCTAAAAAAGTTAACAATCTCTTTGCGGGTGCGCCGCACCATTACGTGATTAAGAATTTGGGTTCTAACCTGTTGGGCTACCTCTTTAACCGCCTCAAAATATTCCGGGGTTCCTTTATCAAACTGTTTAAGATATTTGCGACGCTCGGCGAAGAAGCGTTCCAAATTGGGAACACCGGGAATAAGACTCTTTTTGGGAGCCTGAAACAACTTCAACTGGCTGTAAATATCTTCGATGGTGTTGTTGAGCGGGGTGGCCGAAACCAAAATGATTTTTTTACCCCAGCAGATACGATGCAATTTTTCGTAACTTTGGGTCACTTCATTACGGAAGCGGTGGGCCTCATCCACAAAGATATAATCAAAGCGGTCGGGGTTCTTTTTGATAATGTGGTCGAGCTTGCCCATTGACTCAACCACCACGCTAACATTGAATTCGTAAAAGGTGCGCTCCCAATAGTCTTTCAGCACCGGCGGGCAAATAACCAGCTTTTTCCCCGGCAACTGTTGGGCCAACAACGCCGAAATAAAGGTTTTGCCGAGACCGACAACATCAGCCAAAAATACGCCGTTGTAGCTGTCCAGAATTTTTCGGGCCGATACCGTCGCTTGCTTTTGGTATTCCAGCTCCAAAAATCCGGGTGGCAAATGAACGTCTATATCCTGGTCTACGTTTATCTCTTCCTTGAAATATTCATACAGGAATTTCAGATAAAGTTCGTAGGGGGAGATTTGGTCGTTTAGCCAGGTGCGCTTGTTGATAGTGTCAATGTACGCCTCTGAAATATCAACCGCGTCCAGCCAAAGAGCCTCAAACTTTTCCAGCGCGTATTTTACATCGGCGCTGTTTTTTAGCTCTACATTAAATTCGTAGTTCCCCACCAAGCCCGATTGAGAAAAATTGCTTGAGCCGGTAATCACCCGGCCATAATCATAATGCCCTTCGGGGAAGCGGCTGATATAAACTTTAGCGTGAATATTTTGGCTGGGGTGGGCCTTGATTTCCAGTTTGCCGGACTGGATAAACTCTACAAACTTTTTAACGCCAATTTCCGTGTTGTATGTATCGGGCGAATGTTCCATTTCTTGCGCCAACCCATTGGAAAAGGCATCTTGTGTTTGTTGGTGAGACTCAAAATTGAGTTGAAGCTGGTTTTGAGCGTGGTCAATAATCTCAAAGGTCTTGCGGTCAACATTTAACCCGACTAAAATTCGTATTTTTTCAATCTGCTCAAATGATTCATAGAGCAAATGAAACCCACTGGTGCGGAAATAACCCACCAGCACATCAAAATATTGAATATGGTTTAGGGTGGCTTTGAACCTATCGAGGAGTGCTTCATCAGGTTCGTTTGTAAAAAAGGTGAGGTCACTGGTCATAGTGGGTGTTTCCCAAATTTAAAGGTTACTTCAAGTATAGCACTTATTGGGATAACAAAAAAGGATAAAGCTACAATATGTAAAGTGGCAAAGTGAGAAATGGAAAAACCTAACACTTTAGTAGCGGAAGATCACTATATTTTCTTATCGGGAAATTGAAATATTTTGTAATCAGGCTCTCGAGAATACCGAGATTTCCTCGTTATCCAGTCTACAACCCTTCCTTTATAGCCTCCGCCGCTTTTTTGTTCATCCCCGGCACCGCGACGAGTTCCTCAAGGCTGGCGGCGCGAATGGCGTCCAGCGAGCCGAACTTGGCCAGTAGAGCCCGCCGGCGTTTGGGGCCGATGCCGGCGATATCGTCCAGGCCGGAGCGGATGGCGCTTTTGCCCCGTAGCTTGCGATGGTAGGTCACCCCAAAGCGGTGGGCTTCGTCTCGAATACGCTGGACCATAAACAGGCCCTGCGATTTTCGGGGCAGGATAATCGGCTCCGCTTGGTCGGGCACAAAGATCTCTTCCTCTCGCTTGGCCAGACCGACAATGGGGATGGCATCGCGCAGCTCATACTCATCCAGCACTTCCAAGGCGGCGTTGAGCTGCCCTTTGCCGCCGTCGATGATAATTAGATTGGGGATTAAGGCCCATGCGTTGTCGCTCTCCCGTTTGGTGGCTTTTGTTTCGCGGTAGCCGTCGTCGTTCATCCGTTTGAAGCGCCGGCGGAGCATTTCGGCCATGCTGGCAAAGTCATCCTGGCCCTGCACGGATTTGATTTTAAAGCGGCGATAGTCGCTTTTGCGGGGCACGCCCTTGGCAAAAACCACCATCGAGCCAACGGTGTTGGTGCCTTGCAGGGTGCTGATATCGTAACATTCAATCCTAATGGGCGGTTCCGCCAGGTCGAGCGCTTGCTGGAGTTCGGTCAAACCCTCGGTTTGTTTGTTTTCATCGGCGGCCCATTGAGCGCGGAGGTGATTGAGGGTTTCTCTGGCATTTTCGGCGGCCATATTCAGCAGCTCTTTGTGTTTGCCTCGACGCGGCACTTTCATGACTACGTTGGCCCCGCGCTTGCTCTTGAGCCAGTCGCGGATGATCAGCAGCTCGTCCACATCCTGGGGCAGCACAATTTGGGGCGGAATGGTGGTGGCCTGATCGTAAAACTGCTTCAGGAAAGAGGACATAATCTCGGCATCCTCCTCTTCGGCCGTGCCTTCCAGCACAAAGTAGTCTCGCCCGACCAGCTTGCCGCTGCGAATGAAAAAGACCTGCACGCAGGCATCAACGTCGGCCCGGGCAAAGGCAATCACATCCTCATCAATCGTGTTGGCGTTGACCACCTTCTGTTTCTCGACAATCTGGTCTATAGCCTTGATCTGGTCGCGCAGTTGGGCCGCCCGTTCAAAATCCAGCTTCTCGGCGGCCACGTCCATTTGTTGGCGTAAATCCGCCACCACCGGCTCGGTGTTGCCGCCTAAAAAATTGCACAGATCATCGATAATCCGGCGGTACGCTTCCTTATCAACCACGCCAATGCAGGGCGCGGCGCAGCGGCCAATGTGATAATAAAGGCAGGCCCGCGCGTCGTTGCCGGTAATGGTCCGGGTGCAGGTTAAATAGGGGAACATCTTACGCACCAAATCCAGGGTTTGGTAGGCCGCCCAGGCCGCGGTGTAGGGGCCGTAGTAACGCGCCCCGTCGTTTTGCAGGCGACGCGTGGTCGTCACCCTGGGATACGGTTCCTGCCAGTGGACTTTGATGTAGGGGTAGCGTTTGTCGTCCTTGAGGCGGACATTGTAGCGCGGCTGGTACTTCTTTATGAGGGTGTTTTCCAGCAGCAGCGCCTCGAGTTCGCTGTCGGCCACAATGAACTCGATGTCCTCGATCTCGCTGACCAGCCGGCGAGTCTTGTCATTGTTTTGGGCCGACTTGTGGAAATAGGAGCG
>JAAEOP010000823.1 GCA_024223125.1 Chloroflexota bacterium | reverse complement strand
TAAGGAATGAGGATTAAATAATCCCATGAACTTTAATTTGTCATTCCCGCGAAGGCGGGAATCCACTCGACTAAAAAGATGGATACCTGCCTTCGCAGGTATGACAAGTTCGGGGTTTAATAAAATCCCCATTCCTAAGGACACCACACCCAGGCCATTACAAACAAGTTTCCGAACAGTTAGGCGAGCTTAAATCATATATTGTTTTGTCAATAAAATGGATGGGGCTGTCCTCAGAAAACATAGAAGCATTATGCCTGTTACACTTAGTGTGTATCAATGTCCTAAAAAAACAGATGCGCGGACGTTTTGTTGACAAGTCCCCGGCGCTGCGAAAAGCGCCGGGGACTTTGGTTACTGTCCATCAAAAAAAAACAGGCCCCTCCTTGCATAGGCAAGAAGGGGCCTGTTCTGACAAATATGCCAGAATAGAGGTTATTCGCTGTCAGTTTTCTCGTTACTGTTTGTCTGAGGCATAACCAGCCACAAAACGAGGTAAATCAATACACCAGGCCCACCAGCCAGCGCCAGCAGAACAAAGAGAATCCGAACCAATACGGGGTCAATGTTTAAGTATTCAGCTACGCCAGCGGCTACGCCGGCAATCATCCTATCATCAGTTGAGCGTGTTAATTTCTTTTCCATTTTTTTGTACCATCCTTTGTATCGGAAATTGTCCGTATATTTGACTAAACTATTATGCCCCCATAAGTGTTAACTTAAGCGAAGACCTCGCAGGTTTTAACGCAAAACCTCAGAGGGGCGTAGATCATTTTGGAAACCTGCGAGGTCTTAAGTTAACGACAATGATTATGCCCCCTTTACGTAGGGTTTCCGCCTGGGTTGTGGCCGTTTGTGTTAAGTTGTTAACAACAACGGATCAAACGCCGAATGCAATTCGGCGGCCGTCCGGCGAAAGTGATATACTCTGACCATGTTCAAGCATCGCGCTCAGTGGCTGCTTCTCATCATTCCCATTGTCATGTTGGGTTGGGTTATGTTGGTGGCCGCCCAAACCACAACGCCGCCGCCCACACCGACCGTCACGCCCGTTCCCACCGAACCCCCAGCCATTTTAATTATTACCCCCACGCCTGAACCAACCCCACCCACCACCTTTCTTGAGGAATTCTGGCAGAAAATCCTGGCCGCCCTGGTAATTGCCGGCAGCGTGTTGGTGGGCGTGTTTTTGAAACAGATAGCCGAAACATTGGCCGGTTGGGGCAGCCGCTTTTTCCATTATTTATTTGATAACATTGCCGGCGCGCCTATTGTGCGGCTGCGCTATGAAAAAGAGTACCGGGCGACCCTGGCCGCGGCCGTGCAAGAACTACAAGGCGGCAATCTGGTCGAGCGGGAGATACGCTTGGACCAGATGTATGTGCCCGCCCTGCTGACCGAGGAAACCCGGCCTGACGTGCCCGATTTTGTAGACCGCTTCCGCACCCGCGAAGAAATGCGCCAACAGCAGCGGCAGCGTTCCGTCAGCCCCTGGCAGGCGGTGGCACAGTATCAACGTTTTGTGGTTTTGGGCGGGCCGGGAGCAGGCAAAACAACCTATCTGTACCATCTGGCTTTTATGTGCGCCCAGCGGGAGCGGCTGCCCCAAATGCTGCCCATTTTCATCCGCTTCCGCGAGTTGGTACGCAACCTGGACGCTGTCGAGCGACTGGAAGATGTCTTCCCCCGCGTCTTTGCCGATTATAAATTTCCCCAGGCCGATAAATTCATTGAGCAGCAGTTGAAAAAGGGGCGTTTCCTCATTTTGTTGGACGGGTTAGATGAAGTGCCCAGCGCCGCTGACCACCAACGCTTGATTGAACTGGTGCAGGATTTTGCCGACCGTCATGCGCGCCGCCAGGATCAGGGGGGTAAGGGGAATATTTTGGTCGTTTCCTCGCGGGTGTACAGTTATGAACATGGGACGCAGCTGCGCAGTTTTCCCAAAACCCAGGTCATGGAATTCGACCGCTCCACCGTAGAACGTTTCGTCCATAATTGGTTCAGTGGCGACAAAAAGGAACTGGCCCCGGAACTGCTGAAAGCCTTGAGCGACAACCGCCGTTTTTTGGAATTGGCCCGCAACCCGCTGCTGCTGTTGTTGATTGCCTACCATTATGAACGAGACCGCAGTTTGCCCCCCCTGCGAGCCGAACTGTATAGGGAATGCATTCATACTCGCATCGCCCGTTGGAACACCATACGGGGCACACACCTGGGTAAATTTGGGACCAAACAAAAAACAGACATGTTGGGGGAATTGGCTCTTTATATTTTTGAACATGAAGAGCAAGGGCTTCTGTACCAGGCCGATTTACTGGACTGGTTAGAAACCTTTGTCCAAAATCAACGCCTGCCTGAGGGTACGAAGCCGGAAGACCTGCTGGAAGAAATTGCCCGCACCAGCGGTCTGGTTCAAGAGTGGGCTATTGATCGTTACGGCTTCTCTCACCAGACCTTGCAGGAATATTTTGCCGCCGACGCTTTGTGGCAGTTGGGGCCGGAACAAGGGGCGCAGCGATTGGCCGCCCATTTCCACAACCCGGCC
>JAAEOP010000822.1 GCA_024223125.1 Chloroflexota bacterium | reverse complement strand
GGTAAATCTACAATCGTGAATCTGTTGTGTCGCTTTTATGAACCAACACAGGGCACAATCCGGTTCAACGGCCGTGATTACCGTACCTTGACCCAACACGCCATCCATTCTCGCATTGGCATGGTGTTACAGACGCCGCATCTCTTCTCTGGGGATGTTTTGGAAAATCTGCGTTACGGCCGTTTAGAGGCCAGCGATCAAGAAGTGGTAACGGCCGCTAAAATGGCTGGCGCGCACGAATTCATCATTGACCTGGAAGAAGGGTATGAGACTCAAGTTGGCGAAGGCGGCGTCCTGCTCTCCACCGGGCAAAAGCAGATCATCAGCCTGGCGCGGGCAATTCTGGCCGACCCGGATGTCTTCATCATGGACGAGGCTACCAGTTCGGTAGACACCCTGACAGAAGCATTGATTCAGCAAGGAATGGAAACATTGATGGACGGCCGTACCAGCTTTGTCATCGCTCACCGTCTCAGCACCATCAAAAACGCCGACCGAATCATGGTCATCGAAGACGGTGGCGTCTCGGAAATGGGTTCCCATGCCGAACTGATTCGCCAGCGCGGACATTACTACAACCTTTACACCCGCCAGTTCCGCGAAGAAATGGATCACCGGCTGGAAGAAGAACTGGATTTAGAAGCTGTACTGGCTTAAAACAGACCGATGACGGACGACGATGGACGATCGTCCGTCATCGGTCATCAACGGAGTTTTGAAATGAGTAAGAGTGTGCAACAATTGAAGGAAGCGTTACAAACGTTAGCCCTGCCCGTCACTGCGCAACTCTGGTTACATTCGTGTGATGGATGCAGGGTGGAGGAGCTAACGTTAACGTTTGACCGCTGGCAGCAGCGTGTACGCCAGGAGATGAATGGACAGCTATCCGGGGAACAGGTAGAAATCCTCAATCGGTTAGACCGCAAATTGCTGCTTCTGAGTGGCTCGCACCTTAAACCACGCTGGTCAGATTTATCTTTACGCCAAAGCAAAGAATGGCGACAAATACGGCAGATGGCCCGTGAAGCGCTGGTTAAGTTTGATTGGCCCTTGGCCGTGCCCCCGCCGGCACATGGATAAGAGGAGATTGCAAGTAATCAAGAGTTGCCAACTTTCCGGAAAGTTGGCAACTCTAATAAAAGGAATGAACATGATTCAATACATTGAACCGGCAAAAAGAAATAATCTCACATTCTTGTTCACAGAACACAAGCCCAGTTTTCTGATTGATACAGTTCTAGAAGGTCATTTAGGCGCTGCAATGGCAGACGATATAAACAATCCCTGCGTGGCCCAGTTAGCCTATGCTGATATACTCACTATTGGAGGAGATACAGAACACTCTATTGCCAGCGAATTTGTTGAGCAACTACCTGTAGACAAAGGAATCTTACCATTACCCGAGAAATGGCATGACCTTTTACATCAAGTGTATGGTGACCGACTTATATCAGTCGAGCGTTTTTCTTTTTCCGCTGAACAACTTGAACTGGAACATTTGAATTTGTTAATTGATACCCTACCCGCAGGATTTCAAATTAAACAGATAGACCTTGACCTGGCTTGTCAGATTGACGCTGATAGTACATTAATTTCCGAAGATCATGTACAGAACTTCAATTCACCAGAGGATTTTGTAGAACGTGGGCTAGGATTTTGTGTTTTAGAAGGAGAACGGATCGTCAGTGGGGCTTCGTCGTATGCTATCTGCAATAGAGGGATTGAAGTACAGGTAAATACGCATCCAGAGTACCAAGGGAAAGGTTTAGCAACGGCCGTTAGCGCAGCGCTTCTGGCCTATTGTTTAGAACACAATATAGAAGCGCACTGGGATGCTGGCAACCCCACATCAGTAAAGTTAGCAGAAAAATTAGGGTACATAGCCAACGGCAAGTATGAGATGTTGGTTCGGATCGAGTAGAAATCCAAATCATTAGGAGTACCCGTAGAATTGTGCAAAACACAACCGTGAAGACGCCCAAACGGCCGTTACTACAAACCAAACTCGTCATGCCCCGGCAGCGGTTGAATGTCGTGGTACGGCCGCGTTTATGTGATCTTTTGAATACGGCCGTTACTCCCGATGGCGCTATTCATCCCAAACTAACCCTCATTACCGGGGCGGCCGGTTACGGTAAAACGACGCTGACGATTCAATGGGCCAGCCAACTCAATCATCCGGTCGCCTGGCTCTCTTTAGACAGCGGCGACAATGATGAAGCCCGTTTTCTGGCTTACCTTTTTGCGGCCGTGGGAACCATCCAGGAAGAGATAGGCGAAGCTGCTTTGTCCCGCCTGAGCAGCGCCTACATCTACAACGACGCTGAAGCCATCCTGACCGCTTTTTTGAACGACCTGGCAACCTGTGCGGAAACGGTATTGTTGGTGTTGGATGATTACCATCTCATTACGGCCGACGCCGTACATCAAACCATCACCTTTATTTTGCAACATATGCCGGTGCAACTGCATCTGGTCATCACCAGCCGCACAGAGCCACCACTGCCGGTAGCCTTGCTGCGAGCCAGGGACGCCCTCAACTGGATCAATGCCCGCGATTTACGCTTTGCACCAGAGGAAGCGGCCCAATTCTTAACCCAAACAATGGGAGTACAGCTAACGGCCGCTCAGGTAAATCAATTAGATGAGCAAGTAGAAGGCTGGGTAACGGGACTGCAATTGGCGGCGTTAGCTTTGCAAGAGGAAGCGCCTTTAGAGCAAGCTTTCTCTGGCAGCCAACGGTATCTGGTAGATTATTTGGGGGATCAGGTGCTAGACCGGCAGCCGGCGGAGATTCAGGCGTTTTTGTTGGGTACGGCCGTCCTCGACCGCTTCTGCGCCCCGCTTTGTGACGCTCTATTAGAGATTGGAGATTGGAGATTAGAGATTGAAAGCCAATCTCACGAGTTGTTAGACCGGATAGACAGCGCCAACCTATTCCTCATCCCTCTGGACGCGGAACGGCAGTGGTACCGGTATCATCATCTGTTTGCCGATTTTTTAGTCGGCCGTTTGCAACGCTGCAAAACCGCGGCCGACATTGCCCAACTTCACCAGCAGGCTGCCCTCTGGTATCAGGCTCACGGCCAGCCATTGGCGGCCGTAGACCACGCATTGGCGGCAGCCGATTACCCATTAGCAGCCGAACTCATGGTTGCCGTATCGCGGGAAGTGTTGATGTTTGGCGAAGGCAGCGCCTTACGCCAATGGGTAGAATCGCTGCCGGCCGAATTGCAAACTTCCCGCCGTCGTTTGAGTCTGTTTTACGCTTGGTCGCTCATTCGTACCGGAGCGCTGACGCAGGCAACGGCCGTGTTAGAAGCTGTCGCCGACCAATTGGACACACCGCTGCTGTGGGGAGAATGGTCAGCTTTG
>JAAEOP010000821.1 GCA_024223125.1 Chloroflexota bacterium | reverse complement strand
TTTTTTCAAAACGCATTCCCTTTTGCGCTTTTTAATTGGGGTGAGCAGTATATTGATAGCGCTCTGGCCGCCATTCTTAATGGAACAACGCCGCTTTTTACCATCATTTTGGCTCACCTTTTTGTAGCGGATGACAGGCTGACACCGGCAAAAGTATTGGGGGTTCTGGTAGGCTTTGGGGGGTTGATCTTATTGATTGCGCCCTCCTTGATGGGAGGCTTTCAGGTTACAACCTGGGGATTGATCGCAATTGCTGTAGCTTCGGCCAGTTATGGGGTTGCTATTGTATACTCGCGGCTTAACCTGCGTGGGCAACCGCCTTTGGTGGCGCCAACGGCCCAATTAGGGTTGGCCACGCTCTATATGCTGCCGTTGTCGTTATTCATTGAGCAGCCGTTTCAGTTACCCATACCTTCATTACCTGCGTTTGGCTCGTTGATTACCTTGGCTGTGTTCGGAACGGCCTTGGCCTTTGTGGTGTTTTACCGCATCATCGAGCGCGTCGATGCCAGCTATGCCTCGATGGTCACTTATTTGGTGCCGGTATTTGGGGTTACCTTGGGCGTATTGATCTTGGGGGAGCAGT
>JAAEOP010000820.1 GCA_024223125.1 Chloroflexota bacterium | reverse complement strand
ATGATTTAGATACCACTTACCAGATTTTGATTGAAGGACAGCTCGGTGAGCGTTGGGCAGATTGGTTTGAGGGGATGGATATCAGCCATAACGAACAAGGGTCTACCGTGTTGACAGGTTTGGTCGCTGATCAAGCGGAGCTACAGGGAATCTTAGCAACGATTGGCATGTTAAATATGACCTTGATTAGCGTGACACAGATCAACGTGAAATCAAGCAAAGCCTCACAAACCAATCAAGATGAAGGTATGTTGTCTGATTGAAACAGCGAAACTGAACATGTATACAAAAACTTAAGGAGGCAAAAAAATGAAACAATTGCGAATAGGTTTTGCTATTTTTATAGCCTTGCTAGTTGCAAGGTCAGGTGCCCAGGCTCAAGGGGACGAGCTTTCCTGGGAATCCTGCAAAACTAAAGTGGGGGATGAAGATGTAACGGCCGAATGTACCACTCTATCCGTCCCTGAAAACCGGCAAGACCCAGGTTCACGCCAGATTACAATACCTGTCATGCGTATTCCGGCTACTGGAGCCGCGCCAGCCGAGCCGATATTCTTTCTTGAGGGTGGCCCCGGCAAGAGCAACCTGGGGTTTAATCCTCCCGCTGACCTATTGGGAAACCATGACATCGTACAGGTCGGTTATCGTGGAACAGATAGCTCGGTGGTGTTGGATTGCCCAGAATTCAAAAAGGCGCTTAAGGGGAAAGGTAACGATCTCTTTAGCGAGGAATCCCAGGCAAATATGGCGACGGCCATGGCCGCCTGCGCCGAACGCTTAGGCCAAGAGGGGGTAGACCTCGACGGCTATAACATCTTGGAAGTTACCGAGGATATTAACGTTGCCCGTCAGGCTTTAGGCTATGAGCGCATCAATCTGCTCAGCGTAAGTTACGGAACTCGCGTGGCTCAAATCTACGCACAACGCTATCCAGAAAATGTGGCACGCTCAGCCATGATTGGGGTCAACCCTCCAGGTCGTTTCATCTTGGAGCCAGAGATAATTGATTATCAACTGGGTCTGTATGCCGACAGATGTACGCAAGATGCGGCCTGTAGCCAGCGTACATCCAATCTGGCTGAAACGATACGCCAAGTCAATGCCAACATGCCCAAGCGCTGGTTGCTGTTCCCCATCGACCCCGGCAAAGTGAAGGTGGTTGCCCTAGCGCAACTCTTCCATGCTGATACGGCTCCCATGGCCTTTGATGCCTATTTGGCTGCGGCCGATGGCGATGCCAGCGGATTAGCTTTTATGTCGCTGGCCTATAATTTACAAGTTCCAAAGCTGGGCATTTGGGGCGATATGATAGCCAAAGGATACAGCGCCGATTTTGACCCTGAACGTGATTATGACGAACTAGCCGCACCGGATTCGATCATGGGCTCGCCCATCCCCCAACTGCTTTGGCCTATCGCCGACAACTGGACTCAGACGCTTATGCCCGAGGAGTATCGACAGGTGCAGCCGTCGGCTGTGGAAACTCTGATTATCAATGGCAATCTGGATTTCTCTACCCCTGCTGAGAATGCAATTAATGAACTATTACCTGTGTTGGAAAACGGCCAAAAGATCATTCTGTCAGATTTGGGTCACGATGAGGACTTCTGGAATGCCCAGCCAGAAGCGGCCGTGCAACTACTTCTCACTTATTTTGACACAGGTGAAGTAGATGAATCGCTCTTTGAGCATCAACCCGTGAACTTTGAAGTTGAGTTCCCCAGTTTCCCGACATTAGGTAAATTT
>JAAEOP010000819.1 GCA_024223125.1 Chloroflexota bacterium | reverse complement strand
TGGTCATAATAAATTGGGGTGAAACGCCTGTAGTTCCGGATCAAAGTACGCCACCGGTTACCGCTGTTGCAAATAATCCTACGCCCTCCAAAGTGTCAAAAACCAGCTCGCTTTCGGTACAATCACCTGTACCCTCGCCGAGTAATCGTTCACCCCCCTCGTTCCAATGCTCCAGCGTTGGAACGCCTATGCTCGATACGGCGCAGCAGGTAGGCATTAATCACCTGCGCCCTCGCCGATGCCAACAGCAACATCACTGGCGTTTCCTGTGGCCGGGGATGATGACGGCGCCGCTGAGGATTTTACCGTTTACGTAGAGTGGACCAAAGCGCAAGATATTTACAGTGAAAGTATTGAGAAACGAGAAAAATGGATTGAGACGTTGGAGATGGCTGAAAACCCATTTGATGAGGAAATGTTAGAGGAATTGCTCCAATATTAACAACAATTTGCAGCGTTTGATAGGAGCCGCCTATGGCGCGGGGGGTGTGGGGGGTGTCCCTCCACTCTCTTCTCCGCGCCAGACGCCCGGTATGAAACCCCCGGAACAGGGTTTCATAGGAGAAAACAATGAATCGTAAAAAATTATTGGCTGCCGAAACGTTCAATTACAGCTACGCCAATTATGCCGACCATCTGGGCATTGGCCACATCCGCTATGAAAAATTGATGCCGCAGGATGTCAGATATCTGGAGCAGGCGGAGCGTGAAGGCTGGCCGCTGAAAAAATTAGCCCGGCTATTGGAGTGCAACGAAGAGATTGCCGAGCAGTTTCGGGTGTCTTACACCCGGGCCAAAGATATTGTGGATGCGCC
>JAAEOP010000818.1 GCA_024223125.1 Chloroflexota bacterium | reverse complement strand
GGATACTGATAACTAATGACAAAGATTTTGGCGAAAAAGTCTATCGTGAAAAATACCCTCATCACGGGATAGTTTTGTTACGGTTAGTGGATGACCGAGCAACAAACAAAATTCAGGCAATGCAAAGAGTGCTGGATAATTACGCGGATAGATTAGCTGACAAATTTGTAGTCGTTACTGAGAAGACGGTCAGATTTGCAAGCACCTAGAAGATGGAAACGGAAAGTATACAGGATAATCGCAGCATCTTAAGGTAAAGTAAAGGGCAATATAACAAATCGTTGCACGCGAGCGCCCAAGCTGCGTTTAATTGTTGCGGGTGTTTGATTGGGGCTGGTCTTGCCTGCCAAGTTGGTGTAAAATCAAAGTAACGGCGCTGGGGGAGGGGTGTTTCATGACCCATCTCACTTGTAATCGACGTGTCGTCGTGCGCCGCGTGAACTCAAGCGTTAGGCCGTTGTTTCACTTTGCGAAACGTTAAAAACTACCCTATAATTTGGCACAGAGGGTGAATAAGGAGGCAAAATGAGAAAATCACGGTTTGTTTTACCTACATTAACCGCTATTTTTATTACTGCTTGTGGTGGGTCACTCCTAGCTCAACCAGAGAGAGCAACTACTCTGACGGAACAAGAGCAAGTTACTCCCACAGGGATAATAACGGCTACTGGAGAAGTAACCGAGCAAAAAGTATCCACTTCTTCTATTGAGAATATTCAGGTGGATGAGGTAACAGATATAGAGAACCAATTTTTGGAGGCGTATCAAACAGGTGATTTGGCGGCTCGAGATAGCAAAACTCTAAATCCTGATGATTTGAAAATCAGTTTTGAGGATTGGTCTCTTGATGGCAAATATATGCTGTTAAAAGTAGGAACAGGCAGGGTTTTAGAGGGGAGAAACGCAAATGATCCTCCAGGGGTTTTACGAGGACGAGTTGGTGTATATGATTTATGGCTTGCTGATACTGCCGGCATACCTCTTTTCTTATTGGCTGAAACTGTATTTTGGTATGCTTGGTCACCGGATGGCGCAACAATTACTTATATTCATCGTACCGTTGATGATGGTATTTTTGATAATCAGCTTTGGGTAATGCAAGCGGATGGAAGTGACCGCAGAAAATTGTTGTCAGGCGCTCGCAGTGTAGCCTGGTTGGATAATAATACTATAGCCTTTATTGATTCAGACAATGAGCAACTTCACTTGATTGATAGTGATGGTCAAAATGTAAGACCATTGATTATTGAAGGATTAGCCTCGGAAAACTCAAAGGTTGTTTTATACGCCCTGTCTCCTGACCGAAAAAAATTAGCCTTTGACGCTCGCGGTGATACAAAAATAAGAATTGCTGACTTGGCAGACGGTCAAGCCAAGCTTGCTACAGAAATAGAGGTACCTGATTTAAGCCGGATGAGTTGGGCGCCCGATAGTAGACGGTTGGCTTTTTCTCACCTTTGCTCAAAACCGCAGCAAAAACCGGACTGCCAGAAGATTTATATTGCCCAACCTGATGGCACAATAGTCACCCAAATCGCTCATCGTCCCGATACAAACGTCACATGGTCGCCGGATGGCCGGTGGATTGCATTTCAGGAAAGCAATAGGGTGTATGTGGCCGATACAGCAAGCGGACAATTTCAACTTTTGTACACTTTTTCTCCGGGAAAACAAAACACCACGGAAACTATCCATTGGTCGCCGGTTGGGAAACAAATTGGCTTGAATCAAGAGTCTGTTAATGATGCTACAATTCTATCAATTCAGATGACTAAATGACCCCCGGAGGTCGGGAACGTGACACGAAATCTCAGATCCAATTCGTTCAACTCCTTATGGCGTATTCAATTAGTGAGTTTGATAGTGATGCTCTTGCTCTCAGTCGGCAATTTTCAAACCCAAGAGCAAACAGCTTATGCTCAAGGCTCTATCTGTACTGATCGACCTGCTAATGAACGGTCTACGCCACCCGCTACCATATGGGTAGAAGTAGAAACTCATTACAGTGAATGGGGAGAAACAGGGCCAGTTGCAAAAGAGGTCACTTTTGATTTTTACATATCCGGTGTACTTTTGGGAGAGTTGGGCGACTCGCCTGATGACATCACAAACGCAAACTTGCCTTCAAATAATGGTCTTTGGGAAGATGCAGTTCTGGAAGCTATGGCTGTGGCTATCCGGTCATTCACCTGGTTTCGGCTAAACTACGCCGGTCAATTTCCTGACCCGTATGACCCCCACGCTATCACCCGGGACAACACCAATCAATGCGGCTTTTGGGACGAAAAGATTGATAGCGGACAGCAAATCAATGCCCAAACGTTTCGTCCGTTTCAAGCAGGTGTTTCACAAGCAATCAAAGACCATTACTTCGATATTGTCACCCAACACGTTCCCAATATCTATTTGGTAGAAGCAAACGGCACGCATCCTATTGATGCTCAATACCGAGCTACTGTTGGCGAAAACAGCGACCCCGGCGGCAAAAGTTATCTTGTCTCAATCTTTGACCCTATCAGCGCCGGAGATACCGACCCCACAAACGCTTCCGGGATGGGGCAGTGGGGTGCGCAACGTTGGGCAATGGGCTTGAATGACAACAATGTACGCTTCCCTCGTTGGGAATCATACGAGCAGGTTTTGTTCCACTACTATGCAAATGCTCACTTGAAAGTGGTGAACGGTGCTATTCTCACCCCGGCTTATCGTTGGAATCCACTCACTGTTAATTGGAGCGGCGGCGCAGTTGACCCACCCACAATGTACTCTGGCAACACGTACAACGTCACCCTACACCTACAAAACAGCGGTGAGGCGGAATGGGGTAGTGATGTCAAACTGGTTTATTACTGGTTGCGAAACGGTAGCCGTGTTACCAACTCAACCTTGGTAGACGTGGATAATCTAGATGAAGGCGATGATGACAACAACAAAAACTTGTCGGTTCACGTTCCCGGTTCTTTCCAAAACGGGGAAGCCGTAACGTTGATGATTGACCTGCGGCGCACGGGAGACAGTTCGGGGCGATACTTTAGCAATCGAGAATCCAGCCGGCCTTGGTTCAACTTGAGATACAACCTCTGCCTGGGCGGAGATTGTCTGAGCTACCTGCCAATCATACTGAAAGGTCACACGCCGCCTGCGCCCTGTTCGCACAATCAACAACTTATCGTCAATAATGGTTTTGAGAACGGTTATCCACCGACACCCTGGGTAGAAGTTTCACCATACCAGATCGTGTATAATGGGGTCAGCGCACATTCTGGAAGTTGGCACGCTTATATGGCCGGTTATCCCAATGCCAATGATAAATTGTATCAGAATTTCAATCTACCAGCCGGGACTACCGGCGCAATATTGGATTACTACTTTCAATTGGGCACTTACGACAACGATCCTCCGGCGCACCATTTTCTCTACGTGTACCTGAGAACGGCTGGCGGTCAGACTATACAACTTCTGGACCAACTCGACAATACTGCTTTATTGGATGTTTGGCATCATCGGGTAATCAACATTCACAACCTGTCGTCGTGGGCTGACCGAGATTTGCGTCTTAGCTTTGAGGCTGATAACGACAACAGTTCAGTATCCGCTTTTCACGTGGATGATGTCAACCTCAAAGTTAATTGTAACCTGACCAGCGGAGTTTTGGCAGGACAGCCTATTTCTACTCAAGAACCGGCGCAATTTCCGGCACAAGTCGAGAAACCGGCAGAGTTAAGGATAGAACCGTGAACAACAAGCATTATTTCCATATTATTAAGGGGGGTATTTTAGCTTTTGTTTTACTGACCTTTTTGAGTTGGTTGGTTATTCAGACCTATGCGTTAGAACAAAGTGCCCCCGAAGCGCAGATTACCGTGACAGTTTATACTACCCTAGAGCCAACGCAAACCGGCTCACCGCCGCCAACAGCCCAGGTGGAAAAACCAACCTTTACTCCCACAGCCACGCCCACCGGCCCCTGGTCGCCTTTAGCAACACCCACTCACACCCCAACCGATACCGCCACACCCACGAATACGCCAACCAATACGCCCACTCCCACCAACACCCCAACTTTTACTCCCACTCCGACAAATACCCCAACACCCACGAACACGCCAACTTTTACTCCCACCCCGACAAATACCCCAACACCCACGAACACGCCAAACCCACGTTCTCAACTCCTGCTACCAACGGTTACACCCACCCTTCCCTCACCTATACCTACATTCAGTGTTCCGTATCTGGATGAAGTAGCTTGTAACCAAACTGACTGGCAGCGAAGCGGGTTGTGGCACATTTCGGTCAAACGCAGCTATAGCCCTGAGTGCGCCTGGTGGTACGGGCAGGAAAGCGCCGGCAACTATGATGCCAATAACCCTAATAACGGCAACTTAACCTCGCCACCCATCATTTTACCATCTGATCAACTGTTAAAACTATGCTTTGCAACTTATTGGGAAGTTGAAACCGCCCGACCTGACCGGGATTTAATGTTGATTCAAATTCAAGGCGATGATGAAACGTGGCAAACCTTACACCAATTGGGGGGTGAGTTTGTAGCATTGCACCGGATAGGATTAGCCGCACCATTGCCTACAGCAGAAAAATGGCGGATAGAAACGATAGATTTATCAGCCTATGCCGGACAAACCATACGGATACGTTTCCATTTTGATACGGTAGACGCAGAGAAGAACAGTTTTGAAGGTTGGTGGATAGATGATGTGACAATTGAAGTTGACAGCCCACCTGTGTATCTGCCGGAAACGGGGGGTAAATTATAATTTTCAACCGTAACGTTTGCCCCCCAGTCACGGCCTAACAAATCGTTCGTGCCGAATTACTAATCTTGGCTTTAATTGAAAGTAGCTTGGGCCATAACCGTTCTGATGATTGGTGCTTTCTTCGCTAACCCGCAATCGGCACAACTCAGGCGTTATACGTCACGGAGGAATGAAATGGTATTAGATGTTAATGAGACGTACCAAGTTAGATTGAAAGAGGTTTTTGAACCTATTGAACTTATCTCGCCGAATGGCGAGAGCTTGTTTGTGTGTATGAGAGATGGAGGCTTTGAGCTTGGTACTTCTGATGAATCATACAGTGTACAGGGTGGGAAATTTACAAACTTGGCAACCAACAGCCGTATAACAATGCAATTCAAGCCG
>JAAEOP010000817.1 GCA_024223125.1 Chloroflexota bacterium | reverse complement strand
GCCGGCGCGTGCGGCTGGCTGTTGAAAACGGAAGCGCTGGAAACGCTGCTGGATGCTGTGCGCGCCGTGGCGCGGGGGGAGATGTATTTCAGCCCGGCTATACTGCCCGCAGCGATGCAGATGGAAACTAAAGGTGGCGCGCATTCTGTTTTGTCCCCTCGTCAGGCGCAGATTTTGCAGCAGGTTGCGGAAGGGAAGCCCAGCACACACATCGCCAATGAGTTGGGGATTTCGCAGCGGACGGTAGACGAGCATTTGGGCCATGTTTTGCAGAAATTGGGCGCGAGCAGCCGGGCACAGGCGGTGGCGATTGCGCTGCGGCGGGGTTGGATTGAATAGGGAGCCCCGTATTTTTACGGGGGGGGCATACGTAGTTTTGCGGGTTGTGGGGGGAGATGTGGTGAGGGATAATAAAAACCACTAATCCAACTCCATAAATATATAGGAGGTTCAGACTATGAAAAAGATAACAGTTCCAATCATCGCAATATTATTCCTGGGAGGCGTTTTAGGGAGCGTTGCCCTTTTTAGCGGAAACGCGAATTCGACGCTGGCCCAAAAACCGCTGGGAGATGAGCAAATAATCTCTGCCCCAAATACGGAGCAAACGAAAGAAGTTGTTCAAACTACAGATGAATTAGCGCCCGATACAAAAGAGCAAATAGAAAACCTTGCACAGGAAGTACAAGCCTTGAATGAGCAATGGACGACAGCCAATGCAAAATCTGGCTGGGTTCACATCGTTTCGCAGCATCAGGAAGATTACGACGAAATAGGCATGTTACCAGATGGCAAAACGTTGGAAAAAGAATACACCAATGATGAATGGTACTTATTGGATGAACGAGGACAAATGATTGAAGGAGTGTTCATTCGACGCGATCTAAATGGCAATATAACGCAAGTATCCGTTCTTCGAGATAATGCCTGGTACAACTTGACTTACAATGATGTGATTTCCATGCCAGAAGAGGCCTTGCCTTTAGATTTCGTTTGGAATTTTGGATTTCCTGAAGAAGCTATCCGTCTCGCCGACAGCCTGGAAAAATACGAGACGACATTGGATGACCAGACTGTAGTCCTCTATACCGTAACAGAAAAAATCGCATCCCCGATGAACTTCTCCGACTACAACGAGGCGGTAACCGCTATCAAAACAAGCGCTTATTACGAACCTGAGAGCGGAAAAATGCTCCTTTCCGAGCAATCGATGATTATGTCGGATGGCGAAGAACGGGTACGCGCTTCGGTGAAATTGATAAGTTGGAAAACAGGAGTACAACCACCGGCGGATGTTCTGGCATATCTTGACGCTACCTATGAGGGCGACTTTAAACACCCATCGGAAGTAACAAACTCCCCTGAACAGGAGGCGACACCATGATGAAGAACTTATTTTCTAAATTGACGATGGGTATAATGACAATTCTTGCACTGGGTTTGTTAGCAACTGCAGCAGTCAAAGCCGGGTCTCGATGCTACCCCAGCAGCGGTAACTGTCT
>JAAEOP010000816.1 GCA_024223125.1 Chloroflexota bacterium | reverse complement strand
GCTGCGACTCATGGGCGTTAGTTTTGTCGAGATGCCCCGCAACTGTGAAAACTCGTTCTGCTGCGGCGCGGGCGGCGGCCAAATCTGGTTGGGCGTCACACCCGCGGGTGAGCGCCCCGCCGAAAACCGGATCCGCGAAGCCCTGACCACGTTCGGGATCAACGGCGCGTCCTCCGAAAAAACGCTCTTCGTCGTCTCTTGCCCGAAAGATGTGGTTATGTATACCGATGCGGTGAAGACCACTGGCAGCGAGGACAAGATCGAAGTTTGGGATATGATTCAACTTGTAGAAGAAGCGATTGGTTTGGAACGTATTGCGTAAAGCGTATTTCGTATTGGATGCAAAATACCGAGGGCTACTGATGGTTGGATGAGAACTTGACTTAACGAACGCCAAAGTGTATCTTTATTGTAGACACAAAAGGAGGTGCAGTTATGCGCACAAAAGTTCAAAAATGGGGCAACAGTCTTGCCCTGAGAATCCCCAAGCCGTTTGCCGTCGATGCCCGGTTGGAAGATAATTCCGTTGTAGATATTATGTTCATTGATGGTCAGATTGTTATTAAGCCGGTTCCCGCACAGCACTGGTCACTGGAGCAATTGCTGTCTGAGGTGACCAGCGATAATCTTCACCGGGAAGTTGACACAGGTGATGCTGTAGGCAATGAGGCTTGGTGAGGCAATGGCATACCAACCGAAACGCGGAGATGTTGTTTGGCTCACATTTAACCCGCAAGCCGGGCATGAGCAAGCAGGGAGACGCCCAGCGCTGATATTGTCGCCTGCGGCCTACAATGGCAAAGTTGGGTTGGCAATTCTCTGCCCGATAACAAGCAAAATCAAGGGGTATCCATTTGAAGTTGTTATACCAAATGGATTGAAAGTTAGCGGCGCGATTTTGTCCGATCAGGTAAAAAGCCTTGATTGGAGAATAAGAAAAGCTGAGTTTTTTTGTAAATTGCCATCAGCAACGATTGATGAAGTTTTGCAGAAGCTAAACACACTTTTGAGACAGTAGGTTCGTTTTTGGCTGTAAGCAACAAGCACAGTTGAATGATAGCGAATTACCAATTTCCGTAACAACAAGGAGATTTTTATGGCAACTGCCAATAACTGTAACGTCCCCGAAGACCTGCACTACTGGGTGCAGCAACACGTTTGGGTGCGCCCCGAAGATGATGGCACGATCACCATCGGCATGACCGACGCGGCCCAGCACATCGCCGGGAAGGTGATTAACGCGATGCCCAAAAAGGTCGGGCGCAAGGTTAAAAAAGGCCGCAGCGCCGGAACGGTTGAAAGCGGCAAATGGGTTGGGCCGATCAAGTCGCCGGTCAATGGGCTCGTGGTGGAAGCCAACGACGCT
>JAAEOP010000815.1 GCA_024223125.1 Chloroflexota bacterium | reverse complement strand
CCACCGGAATTCCCAGAGCCAGCATATCGGCCAGCTTCACCGGACATTTGGCGCGGTTGAGCAGTGTGTCGGCCATCAGATAAAGGCCCACATCCCCCTGCGATAACACAGCCGGCAGCTCATCTGGTTCCACCCAACCGGTGTCTGTCACGGCCGCCATCAACCCGGCCTCCTCCAATTGCTGTCGCAACTGCGCCCCATCTTCTGCAAACAAGCCCGCTCCCACAAACAAAATGTGTACATTGGGCACGGCCGTCTGCACCCTCCGCAAAATCTTCACCAACCGCCCCACCTCAAATTCAAACAAGCGGCTGTATATTAACAGACACGGCCGTTTCGACTGACCACTGACCACTGACCACTGATCACTGATCCCCGGCCCATTAGGAAGATAAATTACCTGCTCTGGGGGGATGCCCCGACTCCAGGCAATCGTTTGCAGCGCCCGGCTGGCTACCGTCAGCGCATGACAATGCTCCAGTCCCCAGCGTTCCTGCCAGGCGAAGAAATGTTTTTGTACGGCCGTGTACCCTTCCCGATCATTCCAGCCGCCCCATCCCTCCCAATCATCCGTATCCAACACCAGGCGGATATGCCGACGGTGGAACTGCCACAGCCACCACAGCGCCAACCCACTGTACGCCTTCGGTTTGAAGCCATGTACTACATCCGGCTGCCAGGCTAAAACTTCTTTCACCAATCGCCGAGTAATGCCCACCGTGCCCCCTCGCAGTGGAATATAACGCAGACTCACTCCATCTTCCGTCCACGTTTTGTCTGCTTCATCCGGCGTATGCCAGGGGGGCATAAAAAGGCAGACTTCATGACCGCACTGTACCAATGACTTCGCTAATGGCAAAGCGCGACTACGCATTGTCTGCTTGGGGGTCAGGCCAAATGGCCCTATCATTGCTATTCGCATGGCGCTCTATTTAGGCATCGTTTTTAAGGCTTCGTAAGACGGTCGTACCGACCCATCCGGCCGCACAATTGACCACCAAAACTGTTCATGCTGCTCTGGTGTCCAATCCGCATCCGCCATATAAATCGTTGTCATCAGGCCAATCCACGGCCGCCAATTTTCTTTAGCCCATTGGTAAGCTCCCACCAGATAGTCTGCCTGCTGCTGCTCTGTGACCCCATGCCATTGATAAGGGGGGTGGAATTCTTGATTCAGCATCCAGCCCATTTCCAGCAGGGCAATCTGTTTAGCCTCGTCTCCATTGGCCTCCATAATCACCCGCATATCTTCTACATGCCGGAATGTAAACCAACGGCCGTTACCCCACCCATTTGCCCCTATCTCAGCCTCATCCGGCGATGTTTGCGGCGGCGCTTTATAGCCGGGGGCATTCAAACCCAGTACATCAAAATAAGCGGCCGCTCCCGCCTCATACATCCCCTGCAAAAAATCAGTGTCTGGCATTGCCAGCGGCGGCTGCGTACCTGTTGGCGCCAATCCGGCCGATATGACGATTGCTTCCGGGTCGGCCGTTTTGATGCCCTCGTAACACACCTTCAACAGAGCTGTATACTCGGCCGGATTCGGTGATTGGTCACCCCATTCTCGGCTCAAATTTGGCTCATTCCACACCTGATAAGCATGGATACGCCCCTTATACCGCTCGGCCAACGTCTGGCAAAAATCACCAAAATCCTGATACTCCACCGGCGGCTGATGATCCCGAATCAACTCATCTGGCAGCGCCCTGACCGACCACAAAGGATTGCGGTCAATTCGCACCAACAGCTTCAAACCGGCCTCGTTTGTCTGCTCCACAATGCGGTCAGGCCGGTACCAATCGTAAGAGCCTTTTTCGGCCGGTTCAATGTCCCGCCAGGAAAAATTCTGCTTCACCCAGCCAAACCCCATCTCATGGGTCATTTCCAGGTCGCGGGGCAGCACATCATCCACATGCCACCATTGCGAAAGATGCACCCCATATGCCGGCGATTGGAAAAAATGTCCAGTCGGTAACGCGGGCGTGGGACTGGGTACAGGCGTGTTATCAATTGTCAGAATAGGCGGGGGTAAAGTGGGGATGGGGGTGTTGGCGGCAGTTGGTTTGGGAATTGGGGATGGTGTAATGGTGGGCACGGCCGTTTCCCGGCCGCAGCCCACCAATATCAACAACATCAATAGAATGGCTAAACGCTCATTCATACTGTCCTAATCAGGTTTCTCCATACCAGAGACCGCGCCGAAAGCGGGGCGGGGGATGCCATTGACATCCAAAACACTGTATGGAACTGGGTCATCGGTAGGGCCGCTGCCTTTATTGCCAAAATCAAAATTAAAGAAGAACGCCAACCACACATTGCCCGAACCGTGCATTTGTTGGAACGCCTGGGTAATGTATTGGGATTGTTCTTCCAACGTATTGTCATTGGCAAACTCAAAGCCGGTAGGGACGGTGTCATACCCTTCTGAACTGGCCCAGCCAAACTCTGTAACGCACAGTTTGGCATTGGAATCAACGGCCTGGATTTTTTGAGCGTAGGTGTCCAATGTAGTTTTGAAGCTCCAACTGTGGTGCGGGTTATCAAACGGCCCTCGGAACTGAGCCGTAGCTGCATCTGGAGCGCTGCCAGTCTGATCAAAAGCCACGTCCGGACCAATGTTATACCCATTATGATGGGCGCCCACACAGTCGGCATAAGTGAGCATTCCGGCCGCCAGCGCCCTGTCCATCCAGGCAAAATCATCAGCCCAACGCACCCAGTCGCCATCTCCGGTGGGGGCCAATGCGCCGCTGATGACGACAATGTTGGGGTCGGCCGCTTTGATGGCGTCATGGGCAACTTGCAAAAAGCGCACATAATCTTCGGGGCTAATTCCGTTGGCAGTCTGCCATTCTCGATCCAGGTTTTGCTCGTTCCACACTTCAATGGCTCCAATTTTGCCAGGGTAACGGTTGATCAATTCCGTCAGGAATTTGGCGTATTCGTTGTAATCATCGGGCGGGCCATTTTCACCACCGGCAGCTCGAGTCCAGGCCGGCGCGCCCACTACACTGAGCATCAGGTTCAGGTCATTTTTGGCCGCTTCATCTACAACGGCATCATAAAAGAACCATTGTCCGGCATCAGGCGAGGGGTGGATGAGCCACCATTGAATCTGAGCTTTGACCCAGTCCAGACCAAGCTGGTGACGCACCACATCCATTGTTTGGGCTGCGTCGCCGACGGTGGCGTTGCCATGTACCTGCGTACCGTAACCAAATTTGTCGCCGGGCCACGGCCGTATGATATTTGATTCAACCGGCGCTGCTTCTTCTACAACGGCCGGTTGACTCTCACCTTCCCCTTGTGCATCTTCATCACCTACAGAAATCACCGGTGGCGGTAAGGTAGCTTCGGCCACTTCTGGGGATAATGTTGGTGTAGGAGGGGATTGTTCGGCTGCGGCCGTTGACTCTGCCGGTCCATCTCCGCCACAAGCTGCTATTAACAAGGCCATCACAGCCAACAATAAGAAATATTTCAATTGCTTCATTTGTCACCTCATTTGATACAGTTATTCATCCGAAACAAAAAGCGCATTCTGGTGAACATAGCCAAAATGCGCCCTTTTTAAGTAAACAGCATTCAGTTTTCAGTGTTCAGTATCCAGCAACTGGCTACTGATTACTGCACACTGATTACCGTACACTGAACGCTAACCGCCCATCACCGAGCGCAATGTCTCACAGGCGGGGCAGCCTCCACCCTTGCGGATGATGGCATAGCCGGCCTGGGGGTCATCACCCCATTGAGTAAAGTCTACATTGAAAATAATGACCATCCGCACACGGCCGCTGTTGGCCGACAAACTAACCGCTTCCGCCAGCCAATTTGCGTGCTGCTGAACAGTTGTGTTTTGCGCCCAGCCGAAACGGGACGGAACGCCGCCATAATCTTCTCCAGAAAGATAACCTAACTCTGTAAAGCAGACGGGTTTACCCAATTGAGCGTACACATTCAACGTGGGAATCAAGAACCAACTGTAATGGTCATTTCCAGCCGGATGGCCTGTGTTCTGGCTGGGCGATGTGGCTCCGGCATTGTAATGAGCGCCCACACAATCCAGATAATTGGCCGCACCGGCCGCAGCCATACCAGACATATAACGGCTGTCTGCCCAGGCATTGGTGTTATTGTCAAAACCGGTGGGAGCGGGCGCACCACTAATGACCATCACGTTAGGATTGGCTCCCTTAATGGCATTGTACGCGGGAGCCAGCATATTGGTTACGTAACTATTGGGGTCAATTTGCCCGGCCGGCCATTCAAAGTCAATGTTCATTTCATTCCAGACTTCGATAGCATCCGGCCCTAAAGCAGCGACACCGCCCAGGAATTGCACATACTCGGCAAAGTTGATGCTGTCGGGGTAGGTGTTGGCCCCAGGAATACTGAGCAATACTTTGAAACCAGCGGCGTGGGCTTGATTGATACGGCCGGCTAAATCACTGGGATTGCCGCCAGGTCCCCATTTGTGCTGAAATTTAATCCAGTTCATACCCGCATGAGACATCAGCTGTGGGTTGGCGAAGGTATGGGATTGTCCACCCAATTCAAAGCCAGCATTAGCTACCGGCGGCGCAGAAACGGGTGGGGGGGGGGCAGAACCGCCGCCGCCGCTATCACCGCCGCCGCTATCACCGCCGCCGCTATCACCGCCGCTTGTGTCGCCACTGGCTACGGGTGCGGCAACTTCTACAACTTCCAGAGCGCCCACATCCAGGTCGTCGTTTAGCTGCACCAGTTGGGCAAATATCCAACCTTCTCTATCGTCCGGCAGGACGACATTGAGCCAGGAATTGTCTTCGTTACGGCCGATAACATTCAATTTGGATCCTGACTGTACGCCGCCGGTTAATGTGCCGTATGTAATGCCAGGGCCAGTGCGTACATTGGCGGGAGCGGTCACAACTGCATCGTCATCGCCGGGATCGTAGGATGTGGCTGGTTGGGCGGCTGCGCTAGAGTCTGATGTCTCGGCCGTTTCTTCTTCGGCCGCTTCTTCTTCAGCAACTTCCTCTTCCTCAGCCGGTTCTTCCGCCACTTCTTCTTCCACAGTGACAGGTAGTGTACCCAGGTTGATCACATTATCACCCAGAGCAAAATCAGCATTGATGGTATAAGCGCCGGGCGTATCTACCCCTTCCCAGGTAAAGGTTAAAGAGGAACCGCTTTCACTGGCCAGTACACTGTCGCTTTCATCCCGTACCGTCCAGACGATGGCTGCCCCTTGTGTTTCGGGGGGGGAGGCTGGGCCTAAAGCGTTTACGGCTTCGGTGTACCCGGCTGGATTTATGATTGTGCCCAGACCGCGCACAGCCGCACCCTGCACATTATATACTTCGCCCACTTCCAACCGCTGGCCTAACGCGGCCGGGTTGCCCAACCAGACATAATGCGTCTGGTCGGCCGTACCCTGGTAGCTAAAGCGGTAAGTGTGGCTGGGGCCATCCCATTCAAGCGGCGTTGCTTCACCGGTGAAAGCAACATCTACAGGTGTGTTGGGGGCAACGTTTGTTTCCCCTTCCGCATGACTAAATGTGCCAAAGTTAGCCAGAGCGTTTTCATTGGGCATTTCGACAATGGATTCACCGATGCGCGAAACAGCATTGGCGCTGCTTAACATCATCAATTTGGAGCGGTCAATATTGCGGATGGCATAATCTAAAAGCTGCACGGCCGTTTCATTTTCATTGTAGGCGATGGGATCAAGCGGCATCTGGATGTGAACTTCATCGGCAATCTGTCCCAGAGCGGCCCAATCTTGCCCGCCGCTGTTCCAGGAAGCGCCATCTTCACGGGGAGTGTTCAGGGTAATGATCAGTTTTAGGCCCTGAGCGTGTAAGGTATCGGCCAGACTACCCACGAAGCTGGTGAACTCATCTGCTTGTGATAGGTCTACGCCTTGATAGTCAAGATTAACGCC
Source organism: Chloroflexota bacterium (assembly GCA_024223125.1). The sequence goes on along the minus strand of JAAEOP010000815.1, from coordinate 1,787 downwards.
GGCATAGCCATCGGACACGGCCGTGTTCACCAACGCATTTACCTGATTTGTCTGTGCGGTAGGATCGCTCAAAAAGGCAGACAGAGAAGCGACGTCTACCACAGCCCCACTGTTGCTCACGCGGATATATTTAGCGTAATCGCCATCCGGCAGAGAACCCAGTTCGTCTTGTAAATCCCCATTGCCAACCAGCAGCAGTGTCCCCACTGTGACCTGATTCACCTGTTCCAATATTTCGGGCGCCAGATCGTGTCCAGTTTCAACTTCGGCGCCAATGGTGTACTCGGCCGGGGCGCCGGGCTGCACCAGGCTGTAGGCGGCATAAAGCGGCTGCGGCCGGGTTGTGATTTGGGCGCTGGCGGGATCATATTCTCCAGCCACAAATTGCCAGACTGACCCGTCCCATCCATACACATCGGCGGTACGGGCATCACTGCCGGCGGGTATGTTCACGGTTACTTGCCCATTGGGGGCGGTTCCGTCATAGGCTACAGTGTAGATGGCGCCCAGCGTGGCTACGTTTTCGGGAAACGAGCCTACATTAGCAGAGGCTAAATCGGTGGCGGGGACGCTGGCTACGTTTACGGCCGTACCCTCAGCCATGACATCAAATTCACCGGGGACGCTTGTGCTGCTTTCGGCCGTGGCCGGGGCATCTGTAGCTTCTGTGGCTTCTGGAGCTGCACCCGTATCTGTTGTTTCGGCCGTTTCTGGGGACTCATCACCCCCGGTTAAACCCAGCCGTTCACCCAATGAAATGGGGGGCAGGAACAATCCGGCCACAATCAAAATCAGCGCAATCAGGCCGATTACGGCAAAGATAGCTTTTGATGATTTGCCTGATGCTTCAGGCTCAGATTCAGGCGCTGTTTCCGGGGTTGGCTCCTCGGCCGTTGGGGTTTCTACTGTTTCATCCGTCTCGATTGACGGCTTGTCCTCTTCCATTACTACTTACCTCCGTCGGAGAAATTGGGGGAGGAATAATGAATTATTAATAATGAATAATGAATTGTGAACGAATCCTCACTTCACAATTCATTGTTAAATATTCACGATTCATTATTTCTTTTCTCTCTTCCCGTCAAGCATCTCCAAGTTAAGATGCAAAAAATTACTCCGGCAAAGGGCCAGAGCGACGAAATTCTAGCTTAGGGGGGGAAAGTATGCAACTGGGGGAGACGGCCGTAGGGCAGTTACCGACCAATCATTGAGGAAACGTTAAGGGACACGATGTTTTATCGTAGGGGCGAGGCGATTGGGCATTGTCTTTGCCAGACACCAATATCGTGTCTCCAATCGCCTCGCCCCCAATGCAACAGCGGATTAGAGTAAGGAACGGATAAAACCGACGTTCTTTATCCGTTCCTTACTTATATCCGTTGTTGCCTGCCTGTGGACGCCAATCCGTATGCCCGGTACAATTCCCGCATGAATTAACGTGCCCAAATGAGTAAGCAAAGCCAATGAAATTACAGGTTAGCCAAACCGGCCGTCAGCGACTCCAATTTTTGACCTTCATTCTGATTGTATTGGCCGTTGCCGCCATTTTGGTCACCTTGGTGCAATGGTGGCTGGTGGAACGCAGCCTTGAACCGCTAAACGTTCTCTTCTTTGCCGCCCTGTCCCTGTTGACTGCTTTTTTGGCCTGGTTGAGCCGGGCAGACAATGTAGCCCTGCCGGAAAGCATTGCCGTCGCCGAAGATGAAACAGTGTCTTTGGCGCCGCTGCGCCGCCAGATTGCGGACAGCTTTACCCTGGATGAACTGCGGGCTTTGTGCCTGGTGTTG
>JAAEOP010000814.1 GCA_024223125.1 Chloroflexota bacterium | reverse complement strand
CCCCATCCTGATCCGGAACGCGCATTGTCACTCGCCAGCCGGGTTCAAAGGCTCCCAATATATCTCTAAGCTCAACCAGCAAATCGGTTTCAGTGATCATTCCGGCCACAACGCCATCTTCAATCACAGGTATTCCGCCAATTTTATACCGAATCAACATGTCGGCAGCCTCTTCCAGGGTGGCATCAGCCGCAATGGTGCGCAGATCGTTCCCTTTGACCATCACTTTTTCTACCGTCAACTCAGAAAGATAACGGGTGATCTCCCACACCTCCAGACTGCCCAGTTTTTCGGGCGAAACTTGCAAACTTTGGCGAGTTAACAACCCTTTCAAGCGTTTTCCATCACCCACCACCGGCAAATGGCGAACACCGTTTTCGACCATAATTTGCTGGGCCTCAAAAATTCGTTTATGTGGTTCGATCATAATGGGGTGTCGAGTCATATAATTTTTTACTAACATTTAAACTCCCTCCTCTACAGATGCCGGAGAATGGATCACCGGCTCTACTTTTTCAAGTTCTTCCAGTGGAATATGGCAAAAAATTCGATGCCCGTTGCCT
>JAAEOP010000813.1 GCA_024223125.1 Chloroflexota bacterium | reverse complement strand
GGCCATCGCCGTTTTGCCCACCCCCGGATCGCCAACAAACAACGGATTGTTCTTGAGACGGCGGCAAAGGATCTGCACGGTTCGCTCCATCTCCGATTCACGGCCAATCATTGGATCTATCTTGTCGGCTGCTGCCATCTCAACCAAATTGGTGGTAAAAGCCTCCAGGGGATCCCTCACCCGCTCCTCGGCTTCTTCCCCATGGCTTACCATTTCAGGGTCTATATCCCGGCCGCCCACATCATGGCGAGAAACACCGTGCGAGATATAGTTCAACACATCTAGCCGGGTTACACCTTGCTGCTCCAGCAAATAACGGGCATACGAATCGGGCTCCTCAAACAAGGCCGCCAGCACGTCGCCGCTTTCAAGCTGTTCCTGTTCGGCAGCCTGGGCATGCCAAATAGCCCGTGACAAAACGCGACGCATACCCATGGTTTGCTCGGGTTCCAGATCCAAACCTTCGGGCAGTTGTTCCACATTCTCGTCTAAAAAGATGCCGAGATCCTGACGCAGTATCTTTAGGTCTGTACCACAGGCCTGCAGAATTTCGCCGGCTCTTTTCTCATTGATCAAGGCAAACATCAGATGCTCCAGCGTAACATGCTCATGCCGCCGTCGCTGGGCATCTTCTAACGCGTCCAGCAAACACTGGCGTAACGATTCGGGTAAAAAGGGTGCACTCATTCGGGCTCCATTGTACATAAAAGTGGTAATTGGGCCTGCCGGGCCATCTGCGAAACCTGCTGGACCTTTGTTTCGGCAATCTCGCGTTGGTAAACGCCCGCAATCCCAATCCCTTTGCGGTGGACATCCAGCATAATCTGCACAGCCTCGGCTTCGGCCTTATGAAAAACGCTGACCAGGACCAACACCACAAACTCCATGGTAGAGTAGTTGTCGTTGTGTAACAATACTTTAAACATACGGGGTTTGTCAACCTCTTGACGAGTTTCCTCGTCAGTGGCAATTCCCCCTTCTTCTTCGGGCCAATAGTCAGACATAAATTCTCACATATCTTTTACGGGCATTGTACTCAATGGACACAATGGGGTCAAGTACACTGAGGTAGATGTGATGGAAAAAAGTTGGATTTAAAAACTTTTGTGATAATATTAGGCCAACCAATTCAACTCTACAATCACGATTCAGGAGAAACAAATTGACAACCAAAACGATACATATCCACGAGGTAGACCCAAATATAAAAGAGGCGGGAAAGTTGATCGCCGAGTTGGATTCGTATCAACAAGCGCTGTATCCAGCCGAGAGTAATCATCTGGAAGACATAAACAATTTGGCATCACCCACCGTCACCTTCGTAATTGCCTATTTGAAAGATCAAGCTGTGGGATGTGGGGCTATTAAAGATATAAACCGAGCGTATGGCGAGATCAAGCGCATGTATGTATCGCCCCAAGCCAGAGGATTTGGATTAGGGAAAACCATCCTGTCATATTTGGAGAAAAAAGCCCTAGCCAAACAGATAAGGATTGCCCGATTGGAAACAGGCGTTCATCAGAAAGCAGCCCTTGGATTATATAAACAGATGGGATACAAGAGAATAGCCCCATTTGGCGATTATGAACTCGATCCCTTAAGCGTGTTTATGGAAAAACGATTGTCATAGTAATCGGTCTTGG
>JAAEOP010000812.1 GCA_024223125.1 Chloroflexota bacterium | reverse complement strand
CTATTTCCGGCACAGTAAAGAGGCGCGGGACATCATGCGCCGTTGGAACCGGGAAGCGTACCGTTGGGCTGCCCCGCTGGCAGAACCACATTCGGAGCTGGAAAGCCGGGTACTCAGCGATATGTATGATGCCGAGGTAGCTTATCAGGATGATTATTTAGGAGAGTTGTTGGCGGCTATTCACGGCCGTACCCGCCACGACAACACTTTAACTATTATTGTAGCCGATCATGGGGATGGTTTGGGAGAACATGGTTATATGGGTCATGCCTTTGTGGCTTACCAGGAGTTGGTGCATGTGCCGCTTATCGTCAATTGGCCGCGCCGCCTGCCAAAAGCAACCCGCATTGATACGCCGGTCAGTACACGCCGTGTTTTTCATACGATTTTGGATGCTGTCGGCCGTCTACCAGATATGCCCAACCTGGACCCGGTACAAATTCACAGCCGCACACTAATGGATACGATTCACGGCCGTGACCCGGAAAATGGCATCGTCTTCACAGAAATTTACCCACCCATGACCTTTGTGCGAGCCATCAAAAAACGGCAGCCAGAGTTACTGGAACAATACCGCTGCCTGTCTACTCGTCGCGCCGTTGTCCGCCAGACGACTGCCGATAAAACGCAAACAACCCATAAACTCATCCATGTAGATGATACAGCCGATGAACTATTCGATTTACAGGCTGATCCTTTAGAAAATGAAGATAAGTTAGCTGCACGGCCGTCAACCGTTGCCACCTTAAATCAAGACATCAAACGCATCGCTGCCAACGTAGACCGCCAACGCCAAAACCTGACGGCCGGCGCCGAAATCGAAATAAACGACAACTTGATACAGCGTTTACGTGGGTTGGGGTATATTGATTAGGCGATTGGGTGGCACTTGTACACCTGCAAACTTGCAAACTTAAAAACGTGATACAATAACTTGAGGTAACTAAATGTTCGATCAGATACAAATAAACCGCATTGCTTTTGAAATTCCCATCCCCCTCTTTTTGCAAGAACGGTTTGGTTTGGGGCCAACGTTCCCCATTTTTTGGTATGGCATCATTATTGTCATTGGTATTGCCTTGGGGGCGTGGTGGGCGGTGCGAGAACTGAGAAAGCGCAATCAGCCGCCGCGTGTCATTGATGAGTTTTACAATGGCCTGATTCTGGTTATTTTTGCCGGTTACTTTTTTGCCCGACTGACTTATGTGATATTGGATATGTTGGGTGGGGAAAAATACAGTTCCTTCTTTGATATTTTGAACGTACGCGCCGGCGGGGTCAATATTTTGGGTGGTTTCATTGGCGCGGCCGTTGTTGGACTGGCGTATGTCAAATGGAAACGACTCCCGTTTTGGGATTATGCGGATGTGGCCGGCCCGGCTTTGTTGTTGGCGCAAGCAATCGGCCGTTGGGGAAACTTCATCAACCAGGAACTATATGGTCCGCCAACAGAATTGCCCTGGGGGATTCTAATTGACGCCCCTTACCGTTTACCGATTTATGCGTCGCTGTCGCTTGAAACCCGTTTTCATCCCACATTTTTATACGAATCCATTATGTTGTTTATTGGGTTTGGGTTGTTGGCTTATTTGAACGGCCGTTACCGGGAAATCTGGCAGCCGGGCACACTCTTTGGCTTCTTTATGATTTGGTGGGGCGGCAACCGAGCCTGGATTGAACT
>JAAEOP010000811.1 GCA_024223125.1 Chloroflexota bacterium | reverse complement strand
TGGCGTCGTTAAAGGCTCCGGGGAAGGGAATTCTAAAAACATCGCTGGGGGGGAAGGGGGCCGGAAAGTAAGCTGAAGGCTGCGTGCCAAAGAACAGGCTAATCAAGCCTTCAATAAAAAGAGCCAAGCCCAACGTCATCAGGATAATTGATAACAAAGGTTGGCCGCTCATTGGACGCAGGGCCAGTCGTTCAACTAAAAAGCCCACACCCACCGCTACCAGCAAGGCAAGAACAAAGGCAATGAGAGGATGCAGATTGACCAACTCGGTGCCGTCCTGGTTGGCTCCGGCAAACCACCAGGTTACATATGCACCCAGCATCAACATATGACCCTGGGCAAAGTTAAACACTTCCGACGATTTAAAGATTAAAACAATGCCCAACGCAATCAGGGCCAGAATGCCGCCGTTCAAAAGGCCGGTGACAAATTGCTGGGGTACAAGGGCCCAATTCATTCTGCTGTTGCCTCCTGCGTTAAAGTTTCAATGCGAAGCGTAGTATCGATGGTACCGGTTCGACCATCGCGATACTCCACTGTGGCGCTGACATGCACCTCATTCCGGCTGCTGTAAAGGGCGTTTATTATCTGTTCATACCGTTCAGCCAGAAAGCGGCGGCGTAATTTGCGGGTACGAGTCATTTCGCCTTCATCGGCGTCAAACTCTTTGTGCAGCAGTACAAATTTGCGTACTCGCGCCCC
>JAAEOP010000810.1 GCA_024223125.1 Chloroflexota bacterium | reverse complement strand
TACCGACCGTTTTGTGTTCAATGCTCAATTCTGATTCCAAAACGGGTAGCAATTTGCTTTTGCCGTGGCTGGAACTGTAATTGGGAAATGGCACCTTTCTACCCATTCCTGCCGGCATTGCCACGGTTTCTTTATCGATACCGTAAAAAACCCAGGCAGCCGCCTCTACTTTTCCACAAGAGCTTGTAATTTCGACCAGATCGCCATGCCGTATCCCAAGCTTCACAGCGGTATCGGGGTGAAGTTCAATCCATGAATCCCAAACCACCTGGGTAACGGGATGAGGTATTTCCATAAGCCATGATCTGTTGCCACCTTTGGCATTGGCATTATGCAGATTCGAGTTAAGGGCCAGCAGGCGGAGGCCGATGGTTTTTTTAAGGGGAGCCGAAAACTTCACCCCATAGACCTCACTGCTAAGAACAGCGCTTGACGGCTTGAAATCCTCATGGTAACCGCCTTTTTGCAGAGACTGTTTCCAGAATTGATCAAAGGGCAAAGAGGTGTCGAGCTTTTGATGCAGGATTTTCCAGGACGCCTTAATATAATTTCGGTAATTGGGCGCTTTGAAACCATCAATGCCAACCAGCCGGGCCAATTCAAGCATCAAAGCGCCGACTTCTATGGTATCAAATGCAGGTACACGCGCCATGACCGGTTGCTGCAAGGCAAAAACACCGTTTCTAGGTCGGGCGTCACCCCAGCTCTCTAAGAAATGAGCCGTCGGCAGATGTAAATCGGCAAATTCAGAGGTTTCATCGTTTTCCGTAGACAGTGAAACCACAAAAGGAACTGCCTTCAATGCCTCTTTAAACCCTGATTTTTCCGGAAGCGTAAATACCGGATTAACATTTTCGATAATCACCAGTTGATAGCGCCCCTCTTTCATCGCTGTGACAGCCGCTTCCAAATCCGCCATACTATTGCCGCCCAAGCGGTAATCTGCGCCGAAAACAACAGTATTCCCTATATTACCTGCCACATAATTAAGAATATTAACGGCGATTTGCAACCGGGTGGCATCCGTACCGGCATTACAGTTTCCTCCGGCTATCGCCAGACTGCGCCCGTTTCGCCCAAACTCATGGGCCAACTTTACGAGTGCATCGGCGGCCAGACCGCTTTTTTGAGTAATTTTCTCTTCAGAAAAACCGGCGAGGAGTTCCTGAAGACGTTGTTTTTCTTCGATAGAAAGATGCCCGGCCCGTTTAAGCAGAATACGACTGAGAGCCAAAGCGATCGAAGTTTCATGACCCACCGGACAGGAGAGCCATTCATCGGCATTGGTGCCGGGCAAGGATATGTGAGGTGCAATATGAATAGATCTGCGCTTTTGTCCATCTTGATAACCATGCATTCTGGGATAGCTTTTGGTCATCTGAATGGGATTCAGCCAGCTTTCCAGAAAATCAGCCCCAAAATTGATCAGCAACTCAGCTTTATCAAGGGCAAAATGCGGAATCTCATCTTTACCAAACACGATGCGGTTGGCGCTCTTTAAACT
>JAAEOP010000809.1 GCA_024223125.1 Chloroflexota bacterium | reverse complement strand
GGATGCTATCACCTTATTTCCGATAATGTCTAATGAAGGAATATCCTAATGAAGGAATCGCAAGGGATAGTGCTGAAAGGCAACAGAGAAGCTGAAATTGTTGCCGAGCGGGCGCCACAACCAACCGGCCGGCAAGTCCTCATCAAAACCCACGCTGTTGGGCTGTGCGGCTCTGATATGTCGCTGTACAGCGGCAAATACGAAGGCCCCAAAAATTACCCCATCTATTTTGGACACGAATGGTCCGGTATTGTTGAAGCGGTAGGGCCGGCTGTGACCAAAATCAAGCCGGGCGACAAAGTGACCGGCGATTGCTCCATTTTTTGTGACGAATGTGAGTTTTGTCCCCGTGACAAAAATTTATGCAAGACGATCGAGAAGTTTGGCATCACTATCGATGGCGCTTCCCGGCAATTTTTCCTGCAAGACGAACGGTATGTTTACCGGGCGCATTCGGCGGCGGATATGGACCTGGTGGCCTTGAGTGAACCTTTGGCCGTGGGCGCG
>JAAEOP010000808.1 GCA_024223125.1 Chloroflexota bacterium | reverse complement strand
TCCCGCCGGCTTAAATCCAGGCCCAACTGTTGCCGGGCCAGCTCAGTTAAACGGCTCGATCCTAGAAACAAGCGTAATCGTTTCAAAAAGTCGCTAACCTCGTGATGTTTGGGGGTATTGGGGGGAAATATCTGTTCCAACCAGGCCATCGTGGCCAAATCAGTATCCGGCAAATCCAGCAAGGGAATATTCTCCTCATCCGGTTGAATTTCATAGATACCCTCGCTGCGATTGTAGTTTATGTTGATATTGAGCAAATCCCGAATTCGTTTGACATCCCGGCCTACGGCATCACGTAAGGGTTCATCTTCCAGTTGGTTATAAGCCTCATCTCCTTCTTGCTCGGTCACTGCCTTAGCCAAATTTTCCCAGGTCGCGTTACCCTGCTGCACCCGCCGGATAATAGCCAGACACCGGCGTTGCACCTGCCATTGACTACCGCTTCGTTGTGTCATTGTGTTGTCTCCTTCCATTAACGTAACTTTAGTATACCACCAATTCACCTACACATCTACGTCAGTTAAATACTTGAGCTGGGGAGGCCAAAGCGAGTTTTGTTTGGTAATCTTGATATCCTCTTGTAGACGGCAACAAACGGGCCGGTATAGCCGCAGCCGGTTTATTTTTCTGGTACTAACGGGCTGTACATCGACAATTTTTTATCGATATTACCAACCGTTAGGCCCTAACCAGTGAATTTCTTGTACATTGGGCAATAAAAATCATTGCTGCAATACAAATCATTGCTGCAAGAAAATTTGCGATGCAGTCTTATTTGGTTCCGGCTCGTTCGGATTAGGAATAGAGCTGTTGAAAGGCACTTTTAAAATCTGTCCAGGGTAATATTTGTTGCTTACCGTAAATTGGTTTAAACTTTAAGCCTGATGTAACAAATTTACCCTTGGAGGTATAAAATGGCAGCGTATCAGGATCGAGAGGCGTTTATTCCCTATCGCCGGGCCGCCCTCATCGAACTGTGCCTTGAAGATGGGCAACTGAGTGAGGCGGATTGGCCCAAATTTCGTGAATATTGCGAAATTCTGAGTGCCTATTATCACTTTGAATTACACCGCAGCCTGGAAACGCTCAAAGAAAACTTTGCCCCGTTTAACCCCGACCGCGATACCATCGCCCGGTATGATCCCTCGCCCCAAGAATTGTTAACCATGCAAACCAAGCTGGGTGATGCTTTA
>JAAEOP010000807.1 GCA_024223125.1 Chloroflexota bacterium | reverse complement strand
GTCAGCTCACGCTTTGCCAAAATAGGGGAGGTGTTCATAAGCCAAAACTAAGCCCTGCCTAAAAGTTGATAAAGGACATTTCCGGCGGTTCCTGATAAGGTTAGAGTACTTACCTAAAAGATGCTTTGGCCTGAGTAAGTTAGTCCAAGTCGGGTCATAGATAACTCGCGAGTAGGTTGAGCCCAAGGGTGCGGCTCAACCGAGGGAACCCTCATCTTCATGACCCTCCTAATTCTACGGAAAGGAGGTCATTGAGATGTTAAAGAAACGTCTTATTGCTGTCATAGCCGGGCTGGCCCTGCTGGCTGCCGTGACCGGTTCATCCGGTCTGGTAGCAGATGCCGTTGGGCTGGACTGGACGCCGCAGACACATGCCTGTGGTGCCGGTGGTAGCGGCGGTGAATGTTAAGTTGCCGCTAAGCTGCTTGTAGTTTAATTCCTGGCTGCCGTGGTTTGCCAAAGTTCATTTTGGTTAAACTGCGGCAGTTTTTTATTCTTACATATGTTCCTCTACTCTACGCCGGAATTCATCCACTTGTTGCCGCCACTGCTGATATTGACCCGACCGACCATGGGACTCAAGCAGGTCATCGACCTCATTTAACCAAAATCTGGCCTGTTGCGGTTTTTTTCTGAGCAGTTCATACTCTATCAAGCATATTGTGGTTTGAATTTCACCATTCTTATTCCCTAAGCTTCGCCACATCTCCAAAGCATTGTTCAGATACATCCCGGATTCCTTCCAACTTTGCTGATCCAAATAAATCATCCCTAGATTTTCCTGAACATCAGCCAACCCATGCAAGTATGAATTCTGAAGGAAAACAACCTCTGCTCGCCGGCTGTACTCTTCTGCCTTATCCAACTCACCTTTAAATCTATAGGCCAAGCCAATATTCATTTCGAATGTGCCGACTCTAAGTTCTTCACCGATGGCTTTGGCGTGAATTAAAGCTTTTTTTGAGCAAGCTATAGCTTCATCAAAATACTTTCTGTCGATATGGAGTATAGCAAGATTTGCAAATCCAAGCATCAACCCAAAATCATCATCTGTAGCTTGCCAAATAGCACAAGCCTTTTGAAGATGTATTTGAGCTTCATCCCATAATCCTTGCAGAATATATAGATATCCCAGATGGTTTTCGGTGTGTGCCCGACCGTGGTTATTATCGAGCTGCTCAAAAAGATTCAGGGCGTGGCAGCATAATACTTCCGCGCGATACCAGGATTCCTGCTCAATGTAAAGATAACCCAAGTTGGTGCAGGCTCGGGCCTCATTATAAGAGTCGCCAATTTGCCGGGCCAGGCGAATGACCCGGCGGTAGCAGACAATGGTCTCTTTCACGCGGCTCTGTCTATTCAACAGCCGGGCCATTTGCACGGAAAGTCTGACCTCAGCCGCGATATCGCCC
>JAAEOP010000806.1 GCA_024223125.1 Chloroflexota bacterium | reverse complement strand
GCGGCTACTTTCCTGTCCGCTGGGGTCGAGTGGGCCGAGGGGGAGACGGCCGTAACGCCGCGCTGTGAGTTCGAGGTACGGCCGTAATGCCAACGGTACGCCATCCCCCACTACCCCCAACTGCGCCAATTCCCCTTCCAACTCCGCCAACCGTTCTCGCCGTTCCAAATGTTCAACTAACTGTAACGCTTTGTCTGCTTTACCGACGGCCGCCAGGCTTTCATAATCCACTTGCAGCTTAAAACAGATCGTCTTCAGCTCCCCTTCGCCCACATCTTCCTGCAAAAACCGCAACAGTTCAATTCGATCCATTTTATATATTGAGAGATTGGAGATTGACCAATCTCCAATCTCCCCCCCCTCTCTAATGCGCCAAAATCTTACTCAAAAACAACTGCGTCCGTTTATGTGTTGGCGTCTCAAATATCACCGACGGCGGGCCAATTTCCACCACCCGCCCCTCATCCATAAACAGCGCCCGGTCGGCCGCAGCGCGCGCAAAACCCATCTCATGCGTCACCACCACCATCGTCATCCCCTCCTTCACCAATTGCAGCATCACATCCAGCACTTCCTTAATCATCTCTGGGTCTAAAGCGCTGGTCGGCTCATCAAACAGCATAATCTTAGGCTGCATTGCTAACGCTCTGGCAATGGCAACCCGCTGCTGCTGCCCGCCCGACAATTGGCGCGGATACGAATCTGCCTTTTCAGGGATACCTACATGATTTAGCTGTTCCATGCCAATCTGCCGCGCTTCTTCCTTACTCCGTTTACGCACCAACTTCTGGGCAATCATCACATTGTCCAAAACCGTCAGATGGGGAAACAGGTTAAACTGCTGAAACACCATCCCCACTTCCGCCCGCACTTCATTGATGTCCGTCTGCTTATCTTCCAGACGCACCCCATCAATCGTAATGGAACCACTGGTCGGCTCTTCTAGGTGATTAATACAGCGCAGCACTGTGCTTTTACCGGAACCACTCGGCCCCACAATGACCACCACTTCCCCCTGCTTAACGGTCAGATCAACATCCTTTACCGCTTCAATGTCGCCAAAATATTTATGCAGCCCTTCAATAACAATCATTTCATCAGCCATTAGTCTCTATCCTTCCCGATACGTTTTTCGTACCAGCGCAACGATAAGCTTAGAGCCAGGGTCATTGTTAAATAACAGAACACCAGTATCAGGTAAGATTCTGGGAAGCGGAAGGTGCTGCCAGCGTACAAACGCGCCCGCTGGGTCAATTCGCGCACCGCCAGCGCCGAGGCAAGCGAAGAATCTTTGAGCATGGCAATAAAATCATTCCCCAGCGCCGGCGAAATATTGCGGATGGCCTGGGGCAAGATAATGTACTGCATCGCCTGCCGGTAGCTCATCCCCAATGACCGGGCTGCTTCCATTTGCCCTTTGCCAATGGACTCAATACCGGCCCGAAAAATCTCCGCCAGAAAAGCGCCATAAATAATTGCCAAAGCCAGAATAGCCCGCAGCTCAATGGAAACATTACGATTATTTATGCCAACGGCGTTACTAATGGCTGGAACCATCACAAAAGCCAGCGTCAAAATTAGCACCAGTGTGGGCACACCACGAATAAATTCCACATAAGTAATGGCGATGTTGCGGACAAAGGCATTTTTGCTAATGCGCCCCAACCCGGCCAATAAACCAAGCGCCAGGGCCAGGGCAAAACCGCCCAGGGTAATGTACAGTGTCAGTTGAATGCCCGGCAGGATGAAAAAGAATGCTTCATTGATTTCTGGATCAGTAAAAATCAATATCCCCATCACAAGCAAAAAGCTAAAAATGGCAACCAGCCACCAGGGAAATTCGCGGGCTCTGCTGCGCCAGTTGAAACCAGTTTGTGTTTGAATCTCAGGACCTATCATATTTTCTCCTTGTATATCGTGGGTGGCAGATAATAGCGTAAATTTAGCTGAAAACAAAAATGCGCCGGAGGCGAAGCCGACGCATTTTTTAGAGATTAGAGATTGGTTGATTGGAGATTGGCAGTTTAATCTCCAATCTCCAATCTCCAATCGGCAATTACCCTTCTAAATCATCATAAGTAATGTCAAAGTCGGGGCCGAAGTATTGCAGATTGATAGCTTCCAGGAAACCGTTGGCTTTCAGTTCAGCCAAAGCCTGGTTTACAGGATCAACCAGGTCGCTGTCCAGTGGGTAGATGAAGCCGAGTTGGTCGCTGGACATGGAGGGGCCGGCCAGCTTTAAGGCGTCGGCGTTTTCACCCAGGTAGCCTTGCCCGGCCACTTCGTCAATGATAACGGCGTCAATATCGCCAGCGATGAGGGCTTGCACGGCAAAGGGAAACTGCTCAAAGGCTTGAATGCGATCTTCGGCCAGGTATTGCGCGGCCGTTTCATAATTTGTCGTGCCAGTTTGCGTACCCAAAAGCAGCTCTTCGTTATCAACAATGTCCTCAATGCTTTCAATGCGATCTTCATCTTTGCGTACCAACAAACGCTGCTCGATGTTGATGTACCCTTCAGAGAAGTCCACAATTTCGGCGCGATCTTCGGTGATGGTAATGCCGTCGGCGGCGGCGTCATACTGCCCATCAGAAACAGCCTGAATCATCCCTTCCCAACCAGCTTCAACGTAAACGGGGACGCAGTTGAGCAAGACACAGATTTCATCCCACACGGCATAATCCCAACCGGCCGGGTCGCCAGTTTCGGGGTCAATGTAGTTGAAAGGCAGGTAGGCGTTTTCGACGGCGATGGTCACTTCACGGCCGTCTAAATCTGGTAAACCAGCGCCATCATCAGCCGCATCTTCTTCCGGTGGAAACAGGTCGTCATAAGTGACGTTAAAGTCGGGGCCAAAATATTCCAAATTGACATCGGACAGGAACCCGTTCGCTTTTAGTTCTGTTAAAGCATGGTTAACCGGGCCAACCAGATCGCTGCCTTTGGGATAGATGAAGCCTAATTGGTCGCTGGACATGGATGGGCCAGTCAGCTTTAAGGCGTCGGCATTTTCACCCAGGTAGCCTTGTCCGGCCACTTCGTCAATAATGACAGCATCAATATCACCAGCAATGAGAGCTTGCACCGCAAAGGGGAACTGCTCGAACGCCTGGATACGATTTTCGGCCAAATATTGAGTAGCTGTTTCGTAATTTGTGGTGCCTGTTTGCGTACCCAAAACCAGGTCTTCGTCGGCAACAATGTCCTCAATGCTTTCAATGCGGTCTTCATCTTTACGAACCAGCAAACGTTGCTCGATGTTGATGTACCCTTCGGAGAAGTCCACAATTTCGGCGCGGTCTGCGGTAATG
>JAAEOP010000805.1 GCA_024223125.1 Chloroflexota bacterium | reverse complement strand
TCAGGAAGCAGTGGCGCAGGCCCAGACGAATCAACCATGCCTTATTCTTATGGATTTGGTAATGCCCAATATGAATGGTCTGGAAGCAACGCGCACTTTGCGCCAACTGCCAGACCTACAAACTGTACCCATTATTGCGGTATCGGCTAAAGCTTTTGCGGCCGACAGACAAGAGGCAACGGCCGTTGGTTGCAATGCTTTCCTGGCTAAACCCATTGATGTCCATGATCTGTTTGCCCTGTTGCAAACGTATCTAACGCTCGAATGGACCTATGCCGGAGTTGATGCTGCCGACCCTGAAGCCACCACTCCCCGTCTTGATGCGCCCCTGGTCATACCGCCCCAGGAAACGCTAACCAACCTGTATGACCTGGCGTTGCAGGGTAACCTGCGCGCTATTGAAAAGAAGGCCTTAGAATTGCAGCAAACAGATGCTTGCTATGAACCATTTACGTACCAGTTGCTGCAGCTGGCAGAGATATTTGAAGTTATGAAAATCAAAGAGCTTATCGCCCAATATTTATCTGAGGTGTCATAAAGTGAACGGGCACCCAGGAGCATCATCATGACACCCCCCACCCTTATGCGACAAAAACCGGATCTAGCTGCTCAAAAACGCCGGGCCTCAATGATGGTAGGAACGATCGCAGTTATCGCTTTCCTGACAGCGGTGTTCGCTTTGTATCAAGCCGGCCAAACAGGCCTATGGCAGTTGTATGTTATAGGTGGCACCGTTTTGCTCACTGGCTTGATACAAGTTTCAGGGTTGTGGTTTATCCAAAGGGGTCAG
>JAAEOP010000804.1 GCA_024223125.1 Chloroflexota bacterium | reverse complement strand
CCATAGTTGCCATGCAAGCTCAAGTACATCCACGCTCCAAGGCTGAAATTGTCATAGATCGATTCCATGTGGCAAAACATTATCGGGCTGGATTTGATAAACAGCGTAAGCGGGAGTTGAAACGCTTGAAAGAAGAATTGCCTGAAGAAATCTTCCAGCGTGATTGTCAGGGAGCGTTATGGTTATTGCGTCGTAACTACGCTACCCTTAATGAAAAGCAAAGGGCACAATTGCAACGACTATTGGCACACTCGTCTAAATTGCACGAAGCCTATACATTGCGAACAGAACTCACCACCATTTTTGAAATGGCTTTGAGCCGAGAACAAGGGGAAACTCGTTTACAAAAGTGGATTGACAAAGTAGAACGCAGCAAACTAACTTGCTTTAACAAAGCAATCAAGACACTGAACAATCATCTTGGCTTGATTGCCAATTATTTTACGCATCGTGCAAATAGCGGTTTTGTTGAAGGATTCAATAATAAACTTAAAGTCATCAAAAGAAGATGTTATGGGATCAAAAAGGTTGATAGCTTATTTCAAAGACTTTGGCTGGACACAGTGGGGTATAGGCGCTTCGCTTAAACCCCCATATATTCTGTCAACCACATGAGATCCCAAAGAGCCAACAACTCCTTATGCGTTCCACGTTGGCAGTATTCATATCTCATAACACACTGTTCTTGAAGAGGAAGGGCGCTGGCAATACCCCTGGCATGTGAAAAACCGTGTGTGCTGAAAGCCACACACACGGTTCGGGATTGGATTGAAGGATTATTCTATCGGAGTGACGGCCGTATCTTCCGGCCCTTTCCGTCGCCGCCAACGCCGCCACACAAAGCGGATAACCAACCACAGCGGGACGCCAATCAACAACAGGATGGGTACAATGTAAATGATGACCCAGATGGCAAAAGAAGCCAGCCCTTGCAATGTTTCCAGCAGCGTTTCTAGCGCATCTTTGGCCACACCTTGCGGCCGCCAGCCACCTACCTGCACTGGTAGAGTCACAATATCTGGCGTTAAGAATACGGTGATTGTAGAAAAGCTGGCCGATTGGCTCAAATATTGCATACGGCCTTTGATAACTTCAATTTCCCCTTCCAGACGGCTCAGTTCTTGATTGACGGCTAATGCTTCTTCTACATTCTTGGCCTCATCCATGAATGCGCGGACACGATCGGCCGTTGCTTCCAGATTTCCCAGCCGAGAATTGAGGTCTACATACTCCTCAGTTACATCCTGCCCGGAGATGTTTTCGCTTTCAACCTCAACCGCCATTTCTTTTAGGGCGTCCAGGGCATTGTTAAAACCAGACGAAGGTACGCGCATGGTAATATCGCCTGATTTGGCATTGTCGTTGTATTGGTACACATTGCTGCTAACAACCCAACCCCCGTTTTGATCCGCCATCTGACTAATATCGGCCAGGGTTTCTTCTGTATCGCTGACAATCAGGCTTAGATTGGCCGTGCGAATGATGAGCCGTTCTTGCTGTACTGGCGCTGATTGGTTAACTGTCGTGCTCATGTCTACGCTTTCGCCGATATCGGCCGCAAAGGCCATATCGTTGCCGTCAAAGCTGCGTTCTTCCATTTCCACCGACATCGGTTCTGCGGCCGCTTCTTCCATAGCGGCTCCAGCGCCATCGGAGAGAGCATAGGGTTCGGATGCGGCCGATCCACAAGCCACCAAAATCAACAATATAACAAATAAGAATGGGATTGATTTTTTATGGGACATCATGACCTCCTAAGGACATTTCATTTGTATTCTAAAAGGTAACCATTCAGGTGCCCGGCACTTCATTACCAAGTTTACTGGAGTAGCACACTCGTTTGTAAGTGCCGGGCACCTTGGGGGAGTGAATGATTACTCTAAAAGGTATGACGCTGATGATTGGAGAATGGTTCCGTCTTTGAGATTGGAGATTGGGAGATTTAATCTCCAATCCCTTAATCTCTAATCTCATTTAAGACATTACATACCAAACACTAGCCGCTTTAGCTCAAAAACGTCGTCTGGCATGAGATCAGGGATAATGAGCGCTCCACCCACTTTGGCAGACCCATCCACAAATTGAATGGCTACCAGACTGATATACACATCACGAGCGCCGGTGAAAAACTGGAAGACGCGCCAGAAGGGGTTCTTAGACCAGTTGGGGTCAACCACCTGGGGCAGCCCTTTTAGTTCTACATTATCTACCAGGGGGAAGCTGCCCGGCTGGGGAATGGAAATAATGAAGCGGGCGTTGGTTTTTAGCAGACGGTATTGGGTATAAATAACCCGTTGATGAAAAGCCAACATGAAAATGCTAATAAAAAAGAAGACGGGTATGAAAGCGATGCCCCAATGAAACTGTTGGCTGGAAGTGACTACGGCCGTGATAAAGGTCACAATTGCCGCTAACAATAAAAACCAACCGAAATGATCAATGACAATCTGCCCTAAAAAATCCCGATACCAGGCCAGGTGTACTTCCAACAGCGGTTCCTCGCCTGGCAGCAGACGTTCTACCAGCTCTTCGGGCCGGAAAGAATCTTGAATATGTTGCACGGAAGCTGAAAAATTCCAGCGGCGACGCCGTGAATCTCTACTCATAACTCTGGTAGCTACTCCATTATTGTGTGACCGGAATGATAAGCATTTGGCCGGGATAGATAATGTGGGATGTTAACCCATTGACGGCCATGATTTCATTGACCGTTGTGCCAAAGCGAGCGGCAATATTAAACAACGTATCTCCGGCTACAACGGTGTAATTAACTGTGCCTGTAGCCACGCTGCTGCTAGAATTCGGAACGCCGCCGCCACTGTCAGGAGGATTTTGTGGAGGCGGGGGCGGAAGGGTGGGAACGGGGGCGGCAGAGTTTGTGGAGGGGCTGCTGTTGGCATCTAATGATGAATTGATAATTGTTTCGGTAGTGTTTACGAACTGGTCAAATTCACCACTGTTGGTGGCTGCCAGCCGATCATTGGCCCAGGAGAAGACGAAAGTGTCTACCAGCCAACCGACAAAGAACAAGGTGATCAGGATGCCCACAAAGTAAACGATCAATTTGCCCAGGCTAAAATCTTTGAAAGGATCGTGCCTGAAGAGCAAGAAGATAATTAAGCCTGCCCCAAGAATCAGGGGGAGAAATCTTAAAAGTTGTAATAGGTCCATTAGTTTCTACTCCTCGAATAACGTACTTCCTGGTTTTTTCGTCACTATCAAGCTTATCTGAAGAAATCGGATTTTTGTAACTATAGATGATGTCCTACCAGATAAAAATCCGATTTCTAGCTTGGTAGTGACGTTTTAGCTTTGTTTAACGGGGAATAAACTCGCCCGGGTCTACAAAGGTTTCATTTGTTTTGTCGTAGATGGTGTAATGGACGTGTGGGCCAGTGGCAATACCTACCGCGCCCATAACGCCAACGGCCACTCCTCGCTTAACCTGGCCCTCATTGACAAAGTAAGTACGGGAGTGCAGCAGCCACACAATCCATTCATCATTTTCTATGCGTATGGTAGAGTTGAACCATTGGTCGGTATACGTACTGACTTCACCGGGCATGGGAGCCTGGAGAACGGCCGAACTGTTTTGGCTAGAAATATCAATACCTGGCAAACTGTAGCTGCAGCCATGAATATCCTGGGTCAAAATTGGGGTTTCGCTGATGGGGTTGAGGCGGGGACGGAGTGACGGCCGTCCTATCCGGTGTGCCTCATCCACACAAACGGCATCTCCCATCTGCCGCTGGCCGGGAAAATCCATGGGCGCTTCGCTGCTCAAAAAGCCGCCCGTTAATTCCGTTAGAAATTGGCTGCCCAAATCATAAAATTGGGTGCTGAGGTAAAGGATATTGAGGGAAAACGGCCGTGTCTCCACATCCAACTGTGATGCGATGAGACTTTGAAAAGCGAGATGGGCCGGCCAGGCGCCCATCATTTTCATTTCCACGGTACCCAACTCAATATCTGAATACACCATATTCATGTGGACGGTATCATACTGATTCATCACATAAGCTGATTCGTCGGCATCTAATCGTTCGGCCGCACCCATGCCGGCATTATAAGCAAAATAGCACTTCTTTATGACTTCAGAGTTTTGGGTGAAGTAGGTTATTTCTGGGCAGCGTTTTTTGAACTCTTTGGCCGCAATTTGCAACTGATCTTGTACTTCCAAATCAGAAATGGGGCCGGGTGTAAAGCAGGGATGTGCCCCCGACCGCACCAGATCATAAGCGCCAATGATACCTGTACAATTATCTGGATTAACTGCTAACATGCTGTTTTCTTTGAACCACAAAACCAACGGTACTTCACGGGGTATGTCTGTTGCACGAGCGACACTGTCTGAAATAGGCGCCCATTTCACGGCCGTTTCTTGCATGTTCCGGGGCAAATTATATTGGCCTGTGACATACAGATGCCCCCCGGCCAACAAACCAAATCCCAACAGAAACAGTAATATCGTGTCATATATGCCTCTAAATAAACCGAAGGCAAGAACCTGCTTCTGAAGGCCCAATAATGGTAACAAATGCTGCTGCGACCATACCTTCAGCCACTCTTGTAGCAGGAGTATCGCCTTCAAAAGAGGAGACATAATGATAACATTATGCCTGATATTACGTAAAGTTGCAACTGTTATGTCGAATTGACGGTGGGGTTAAAATAGGGAAATGTGTCACTTGTTACTTATCATTTGTAACTTGTAACCAGATAAATTAAAGGGGGAAACGAAATCTACTTACCGCCATCGCCTTGCACCAATCGCGGGTCAAGGGCGTCTCGCAAACCATCGCCCAACAAGTTAAAGGCCAGGACGGTGATAGAGATGGCAATGCCGGGAATAAAGACGAGATGGGGGGCGCTGAAAATCTGGTTGCGTTCCCGGCCTAACATGGTTCCCCATTCGGCCGTTGGTTCTTGTGCCCCTAAACCGAGGAAGGAGAGAGCGGCCGTGTCCAAAATAGCCGT
>JAAEOP010000803.1 GCA_024223125.1 Chloroflexota bacterium | reverse complement strand
AGACAACGGCTCAACCCGCGTGCAGCGGGGCGCCGCCTGGCACTACAATGACCTCAGCATCCGCGTCGCCCAGCGACAACGGGAATATCCATACAATGAGCACTTCCGCTTCGGATTTCGGTGTGCCCGCACACCTTGATCTTGGGGTTCTGGGTGCTGAAACGCTGGTATGGCGTCTTTGCGTATGGGCATGCTTGAAGAAGCGTTGCCTTTTTTGCAACAAATTCTGGCAGTTCGTCAGAAAGTGATGTCGTCAGATGATCCCGCCATCTAAGATTTAGCCTGATGTTGTTGCTCTGACCACCAGACGGCCGTTGACGAATGTACCTGGGTGTGCAAAATGTGGCGACACTTTTCCCGGTATTCTTCCAGGCCAGTCCCTCGTTTGTTATATGGCGACAAAACTTCAATAATGGTCACCAGTTCTTTCGTTTCTGTTTCGTAAACGTGGACAGCGCGTAATTTCACCTGCTCCGGTATATCAGCTTTGTGATCGAAAAGTGCCCTTGTTCCCTTCCAGTTGATGGTTTGTTGAAAACTAAACAATTTCTTTATCTTCTCTACGCCAAATCTTAATAACTTCTGCCTATACTTTTGCAGAGTTATTCAAATTCATGCAATAAAAGAAGAAAACACATGCCTGAAAACCCACCGGGGCTTGCGCTTATGTTCATCGGCTTCAGTATCAACTTGAGCATCGCCTTTATCATTGTACGCTTTCTCTACTTCCCCAAGGAACGGATCAAGAGCTATATGTTCCCAGCTATTTTTACGTCCGAGCAAATGGCAGCGCGGTATAACGCCCTGGCTGAGATGATCGCCCCTTATGCGGAGTCTGAAATTGGGGTAGATGCTTTTGAAACGGCCGTTTCCGAATTCATCAATCATGTCAATAATTGTCAGGAGGCGGCTGAAACCTATCTGGCAACACAACAATAAAATCTTCATTCACGCATGAGAGAAACGAGCATCTTCCCTCATGTGCCCCCCGCTCATTGATGTGAAAACTCGCATGTCAAAACATTCTGCAATCTGGAGAAAATCATGTTCAAAAAAATGACAAAACTTTCTATTTTATTAATCCTTATTCTGACGCTGGGCCTAACGGCTTGCAGCAGCCAAACCGAAAGCGAAAACGTTCTGGTGGAATCTGATAAACTGGTAGTGGTTGAATCGGAATCTGATGAATCGATAGTAGTTGAATCGGAAGAATCAACAGTGTTAACAGTGATTGAATCGGAACCAGAAGCAGAGGTGGTTTCTACCTTAGCTGATGACATGAATTATGTTGTTAACACGGCCGTTTCCACAATCGGCTGGTTTGGTGACAAAATCGTCGGCGCCGCCCACAACGGCACAATTGAAATTAGCGAAGGGTCATTGATCGTAGAAAATGGGGCATTGGTTTCCGGTTCCATCGTGGTCGATATGACCACGATGGTCAACGAAAACTTGAGCGGTAATGATGCTGCGCGATTGGTCGAACATCTCAAAGCAGAGGATTTCTTCGGTGTAGACGCCTACCCCACTGCTACCCTCGACATACTTTCCGCCGAGCCTCTGGGTAATGATCAGTACGCAGTCACTGGCGATTTGATAATTAAGGCAATCACCAACCCGATTGAATTTGTTGCGGAGGTAGTAGAAGAAAATGGTGTCATAACCGCTTCGGCCAATACCGTTTTTGATCGCACTTCATACGACATCAGCTATAAATCCACCTCCATTTTTAGCGGTTTAGGCGATGGTGCAATTAACGACGAAGTACAAATCACGGTAACGCTCGTGGCATCAAATTCGCCAGATGCATAAATCACGACCTCTGAATCATGAACGGATCCTTTCTCGGCGACTATCACCCCGTCGGGAAAGACACAACCTAAGTCAACAGAACGTTTATAAGTATCCAATTTCCGATAAGGTTTAACAATTACATCGACAACTTTTTGTCGATCTTTTTTCATAAGGCTCTATTAATCTGCAAAGGAACTAACAATGTCACAAAAACAGTTCACTCTTTTTGGGGGAATGATTTTGGGTCTATTTTTGACAGCGTGTACCAGTCTACAATCAAGTACAAACTTCGAGGTAAACAAATATCTACCAATCACCCAAATAGCAAACACGCTGGAAAATGAACGGAATAATTCAAACAGTAGCATCACAGATGAAGAGGAAGAGATCTATCTACCACTCGTTACCAACAGCAGCGCCACAACAACGACAGGTACTGGATATAATCTCTTCTCCTCATTGGGCGATACGGCAACCTATCTAATCGACGAAGATGGCGAGACGGTTTTCACCTGGTCAAGCGCTTATCGCCCAGGCAACGCTGTGTATCTGCTCGAAAACGGCAACCTGCTGCGTACAGGCAATACCAATGCCGCCAACTTCAACACTGGCGGCGTTGGCGGCATTGTTGAAGAGATTGATGCTAACAGCAATGTCATCTGGTCGTATAAACATGACACGACACAAGGTCGTCTCCATCATGATATAGAACAGCTTCCCAATGGAAACATATTAATGCTTGCCTGGGAATTGAAAACGGGATCTGAATCTTTGGCCGCTGGCAGAAATCCAAACTTATTAAACGATGGCGAATTGTGGCCAGACACCGTCATTGAAGTTGATCCAAATACCAACAGTATCGTTTGGGAATGGCATGTGTGGGATCATTTGGTGCAGGATTATGATTCAAGCAAAGCAAACTATGGGGTTGTGGCTGACCATCCTGAATTGATCGATATCAACTACCGGGGAACGGGAGCCAAACCGGGAAACGCCGACTGGAATCACATGAATGCAGTTGATTACAACGCAGAATTTGATCAAATTTTGCTCAGCGTGCGCAACTTCAGTGAAATTTGGATTATTGATCATAGCGCCACCATGGCCGAAGCCGCCAGTCACAGTGGAGGCAGCAGCAACATGGGCGGTGACCTGCTCTATCGCTGGGGTAATCCACAAGCTTACGACAGCGGCAGCGCCAGTGACCAACAACTATTTGTGCAGCATGACGCGCAATGGATTCCCGATGGCTATTCAGGCGCAGGCAATATTTTACTGTTCAACAATGGCGTTGGTCGGTCGGATGGCGACTATTCCTCAATTGATGAAATCGCACCGCCGGTTGACAGCGATGGAAATTACAGTGGGTATGGGCTGACTGCGCCTGAGTGGACGTATACGGCCGTTTCACCCACCGACTTCTACGCCGCCAACATCTCCAGCGCACAGCGCCTGCCAAACGGCAACACGCTCATCTGCGACGGCCCCAGCGGTTACTTTTTTGAAGTGACGGACGCAGGAGAAATGGTCTGGGAATACGACCACGGCAATCAAGCCATCTTCCGTGTCATTCGCTACGAATCCGATTACGCAGGCTTGCCTTCATTTAACTAACACCCAACTTCCCGAAAGCTGCCAACCAACGCCTCAGCCGATTGCACCTTTTCAGCTTTCGGGAAGATAAGGAACATTCTAAATATGACCTACGCCGTTGCTAAATAGGTTCTAAACAATTTCCAACTATTCTTTAAGCCATATTAACAAATCAAACATTTCAACACTTCAGCAAGATTGAGTTTTAGCTGACTGGTTGACAAGCTATAAAAAAGGAACAAACCATGCAAAAACATTTATTCATTATCATTGGCATTATTTTTATTTTTTTATTAGCGGCATGTACTGGTTCACCCACACAATCAAATGTGGAAAGCAGTAGACAGCCTGTGTTTGCTCAGGCCGCCAGCGCATTGGAAACGGAAGTTAGCAGCGGGGATGATACGGCCGTTTATCTCCCCGTCGTCACTGCAGAATCAAGCGCTAGCAGTAGCCTTGTCTCAGCCATCCCCGATACCGGCCAGACAAGCTGCTATGACGCCAACGGCATCCAGATAAGCTGCCCCACATCGAGCCAATCCTTCTACGGACAAGATGCCAACTATGAAGGACTCACACCGTCCTATCAAAACAACAACGACGGCACGATTACCGACCTGATCACCGATCTCATGTGGCAGCAATCACCTGACAGAAATGGCAATGGCGCCATCAACGTCTCCGACAAACTCACCTACGATGAAGCGGTTGTCGCAGCCAGTTCCTCCATGCTGGCCGGCTACGACGATTGGAGACTGCCAACCATCACTGAACTGTATTCGCTCATTGACTTCAGCGGCTTCGATGTAAGCGGCTACAACGGCAGCGATACATCTGGCCTGACACCTTTTATTGACACCAATTACTTCGACTTTGGTTATGGCGACACCAGCGCAGGGGAACGCATTATTGACGCCCAATTCGCCACCAGCACGAAATATGTTAGCGTCACAATGAACGGGGCAGAAACGATGTTTGGGGTAAATTTTGCAGACGGCCGTATCAAAGGCTACGGACTTACCTCTCCACGAGGAACCGAAATGGAATTCTATGTCATATTTGTACGGGGCAACACGGATTATGATACGAATGACTTAACAGATAACGGCAACGGCGCCATTAGCGACAACGCGACTGGTTTGATGTGGCAGCAAGATGACAGCGGCAGCGGTAACATCTGGTCAGACGCCCTCGCCTATTGCGAAACGCTCTCTACAGGTGGCTATGACGACTGGCGGCTGCCTAATGCAAAAGAGTTGCAGAGTATTGTGGATTACGGCCGTTCTCCCGACACCACCAACTCTGCCGCCATCGCCCCCTTGTTCAACGCCACCCAAATTACGAATGAGGCTGGCGAAGCTGATTACGCCGCCTATTGGAGCAGCACCACCCATGCCAACGTATCCCCAATCCCTGGCGCAAACGCGGTTTATATCACCTTTGGTCGGGCAATGGGCTACATGAACAACGCCTGGATTGATGTCCACGGCGCAGGCGCGCAGCGCAGCGACCCTAAAACAGGTAACCCGGCAGACTATCCCACCGGGCACGGCCCACAAGGGGATGCCGTTCGCATTTACAACTACGTTCGTTGTGTGCGCGATGGGGATGTAACAACCAGTTCTGGCGGTATTGTCACCACCATCAACAACACTGTCATTCAAACACAACCTGGCGCTGAACAACTCAATGCAAATACGCCCCCCACGAACAGCGAGCAAGGACAGCCGCCAGCCGGCGCTGGTGGGCCGCTCGCCGAAGCCGCTGCTCAATTAGGCGTTAGCGAAGAGGCCTTACACGCTGCGCTTGGCGAACCGGGACAAGGCCCCCCCGATTTTGAAGCCGCCGCACAACAGCTTAGTGTTTCCGTTGAAGCATTGCAGGCTGCGCTTGGCGCGCCGAATCCACAACGGCCGTAAATAACTTCAAAGCCAGCGTCACGGCCGTTACCCCCGCTAACACCACAGCCACAAAACCAGTTTGGGTAGGGGGTGTTTGGGTAGAGAGAGATTGGAGGGTGACGGCCGTTGGCCCCACCCGCTCCCCCACCGCCCAATCTGAAAAGCCGCCTAAAATCCCATCTCGCCACACCGTACTGGCATTGGAGTCTGTGCGGTCACAGTCCCAGCCGACCTCTCCTCCTCCTGTGTATTTGCACACTTTGGCATCCGATGCACCTAACTCAAAAGCGCCAATGTCATAACTTGCCGTGCTGTCGCCATTCCCATCCTGCGGCCGAGCAACGTCGCGCTGATCAGTGGAGAGGCCGGTTGGGGAAGCATCCACCGCCGGGCTGCCGGAGACGAGGGCGTGGGTCAGGACAGTGCCAGCCGGGGTGGTCGGCCCACCATGAAAGTCAGGTTGCCACTGCTGATAACCTGTATCAGGCGGAAGTAGCCACCGCCGCTATCGCGCTCTATCGTCGCGCTATTGCCTTCAATTATTATCTCGCTGGTGATGTCTGGCAGGGCGCTGTCTGTACCATACGCGACTGTGTATGCATATGTGTTACCCGCCAGCGTAATCGTGTCAGCGCCACTGCCTGCCGTACATTCTGTGGACCCGCTTTGGTTGTCGTTATTGGCGTTGATGATGGCTTCGACAAGAGAACAGCCATCAATGCTGCTGATGCCGGCCGTATTGGGGGTGACGGTGATGTTGGCGGCGTGGACGCTGGGTGTTGGCCCCCAGGCCAGCAATAGAGCCGCACCTACCAATCCGGCGGCCAACCCACGCTGAATGCGCCGTCGCCAACAGCGGGGCAGGTTGGTCAACTGTCGGTAAAAGTAGGTTAGACGTTCTTGCAAGCGCCGCGCCCGTTTGAGCAATAAACTGGCCAGCCAGGGGGTTTGGGCAGCTTGCTTCATCTGGGTTCGCCAGACAACTAAAATAGGATCGGGAGTTGAGCTGTTTTTTTTTCATGTTTTCGTCTCTGTGTAAATAAACCTTCGGGAGGTTGGCGTCTCAAAAGGGGTTCGGATTACGGATTTTTAGCGGCCGTTATTTGGGTCGGTACATCTTGTAAAGCTTCATCAGGAATCACATACGAAGTCATTAGTTTCTTGTCGCCCCACTCCATCAGCTCTGGGTAGCGGGCGGGCAAGATTTTAACGGCGAAAATCTCCTGCACCCCTTCCTCAAAACGGAGGAAGGCCACAGTCTCCCCAATTTGAATATTGACCACCCAAATGCCACAAGTCCGTTCTTCCAACCGCTCCACCAGGGGAATACCGCTAAAGACAGCGCTCTCGCGTACTTGCGATAAGCCAATAAAGGCCAATGGCCCAATAAAATCAAGGCCACGCGTAAACCCTGGCAGTTTAGTGATAGTTTGCCAAGATTTCTGTGCTAAGTCAACCGTAGCCAACGACCCTTCGCCAGATTCCAAGAGCCATAATTGACCGTTGTACAGTCGAGGAGAATGGGGCATAGAGAGGCCGCGCAACAAAATCTCATTAGTGGGTACATCCATCAAGATACCGCCATCTTTTTTGTTTTCACGCCAACCGCCAGGGGTGTCTGTTTCGCCTAGCGCCGTGACATATTTGGGCTGTCCATCTACCATGCACAAGCCGTTCAAATGACAACGGTCTTGGGGAGCCAGCGCCGTGACGAAATGGGGCCGCCAGAAAGGGCTAAAACTGTGGTCGGCGTCCAAGGTACAGAGTGTGCCGAATTTTGTGTTGACGATGATCAACTCGCCGTCGCCGTTGTAGGCCATTTCGTGAATATCCACGTCGCCTGTGACGTGAATGCGGCGTGGCAGGTAACAGGCATCATGTTTGTTGGCTGGCTCCAGTTTCTTGGCTACGGCCGGCATATTGCGGTAATACCAGACGGTGTTGGCGCCACCGACGGTTAAACGGCCGTAATCGGCGGCAATACCCATTGGTTTGTGGAAGTTGCGGAAGTGGGTGTTGATGTTGCCATTGTCTTCACGCACTAGGATGACTTTGCCCGCCTGATAGGTGGAGACAGCCAAACTAATTCCCAGTTGGCGCATGATGTCGGCCAGGTTACTGGTAAAGACGCTGCGTAAGGGATCGGGTTGTTTCTGAGCATCGTCGGCAACATTTTCAGATGGTTGTTGTTCAGACATAATTTATTTTCTCCACTGAGAGTTTAGAATTTGGATGTTGTAATTCGGAGGTTTCAGAGTGACTCGCCTTATCTACAGGCGCGTCACTCTTGAGACTTCACAGATAGTAAAGGAACTCTCGTTCAGTCGCAAATTTCAGGGTTTCACCAGTATGGGCGTTTTGCAAAGTCGTCCGCCAATGGAGTCGGCCTTGCCCTCGTTGCAGCCGGAGTAAATAAGCCTTAGGAATGAGGATTAAATAATCCTATGAACTTTAATTTGTCATTCCCGCGAAGGCGGGAATCTACTCGACTAAAAAGATGGATACCTGCCTTCGCAGGTATGACAAGTTCGGGGTTTAATAAAATCCCCATTCCTTATCGGAAATAAGAAATTGGACAGGATTTCGGAAAGGGTGAAACGGTGCGGAGACAAGATACGTTGCTGTATTGAATTTCCGCATTAAAATGTAACCATGTCTGATGTGCAATTATATGCTGTTGAGGAGGATGGAGTACGGCCGCTGCCCGTCCCGCCCCATATCACTGATTTCACTGGTTTGTATGGCGGTCTGGAATTGGGCGTCTATTCTGCTTTACGCACCTTTGATCATGACAAATTTCTGTATCTGGAGAATCATATTGCCCGTACCGTTTCCTCGATGAGGTTGTTGGGTTGGGATTATCTGTTGGATGAAGGACGGCTGCGGCAGGCGTTGCATGAGGTGTGTGTGGCGTATCCGCTGCCAGAGGCGCGGGTGCGTTTTGATGTATTGGCGGCCGCGCCCGCTCATTTGGGCACAACCAGCCGAGAATTGATTGGCCTGATACCATTTCCTCCGATCCCCCCCCGATTTTACAAAACAGGGGTCAAAGTGGCGCTTGCGGCCGATTTACACCGGAAAACGCCGCTAGCCAAAACAGCAACTTTTGCTCAGATGCGACAACTGGTTCAACGGTCGCCAGACATCTACGAACATTTATTAATCAGCCCCGCCGAAGAAATATTGGAAGGAATGGGTATGAACTTTTATGGGGTGATGGATGGCGTTTTGCATACGGCCGGGAAAGGGGTGTTGGCCGGTATTACCCGCAAAATCATCTTGGATTTGGCCGCTGATTTGCAGATACCGGTTTCTTTAACGGCCGTGCATGTGTCCCAACTTCCCCAGTTGCAAGAAGCAGCCTTGAGCAGCTCGTCGCGGGCGCTGCTGCCGGTGGTGCAAATTGGGGATGCGATAGTGGGGGACGGCCGTCCCGGTCCCATTTGCCGTCGTCTCCTGAAAGCATATAATAGTTTTGTTTCCCGGCAGATTAAAATGGCTGTTGAGTAGGCGCTTACGCGCCAACATCGACAAAAAATTGTCGATAGATTGTTTTGTGAAAAATAATAAATTGTGAAGTATCGTCCCGCATTTCATTCACAATTAATTGTTCATTATTCATTCGTGGGTATGACAGTTGAGAAGTGGCTATAATCGAGCGGTAAGTTTGCAAATGGTGAATGGCGAATTTTATGGCAAAAGAATTGACTCTGAATGAAAAGTTGGCTTTGACTTTGTATGATGTCGGGGCAGTGCAGTTGGGGAAATTTAAGCTGCACAGCGACCGTACCTCCCGTATTTACCTGGATTTGCGAGTGCTGGTTTCTTACCCATATGCACTGCGGTTGGCAACGACCGCTTACCGCACAGTGCTAGAAAATTTGAAGTTTGATGTGCTGGCGGCGCCACCGTTGGCCGGGCTGCCTTTTGGCACGGCATTGTGTCTGGATATGGATATTCCTCTGGTATACCCACGTAAAATTGCCAAGTCTTACGGTACGGGCAAAGAGATTGAAGGGCATTGGGAAGTGGGGCAAACGGCCGTTGTCATTGATGATGTCATTACCTCTGGCGACAGTATTTGGGGGGCTATTGTGGCCTTAAAAGCGGCCGGTTTACAAGTGAAAGACGCCGTGGTACTGATTGACCGGGAGCAGGGTGGGGTGAAGATGATGCAAGATCATGGATACACTGTTCATGCAGCGATGTCATTGAAACATCTGCTGGCGATTCTGGAAAGACATGGTCGCATTTCTGCCAAACAACGCGCCAAAGTTTTGAAATCAATTTAATAATCTGGAGATGTTTTATGACCAATGTAACTCGTGGGCGGGCGCATGATGTGCTGCGCTATGAACAAAACCAGCTTGATGTTATTTTTACTCCCAAAAGTGTAGCTGTGATTGGAGCAACGGAGCGGGAAGGGAGCGTCGGCCGTACCATTTTGTGGAACCTGATAAGCAACTCCTTTGGCGGCACAATCTTCCCCATCAATCCCACCCGCAACAGTGTTTTGGGCATCAAAGCGTATCCCGCTGTGGCCGATATTCCCGAAGCCGTAGACCTGGCTATCATTGTAACCCCGGCTCGCAGTGTGCCTGGTATTGTGCGGGATTGTGTGGCCGTTGGTGTGCGTGGGGCTATCATCATTTCGGCCGGGTTCAAGGAGATTGGGCCAGAAGGGGTGGCCTTGGAAAAGCAGATTTTAGAAGAGGCGCAGCGGGGTCAGATGCGTATTATTGGCCCGAACTGTTTAGGCGTCATGAACACCGTGAGCGGTCTCAATGCCACTTTTGCCAACACGATGGCTCGTCCTGGGTCGGTGGGCTTTATCAGCCAGAGTGGCGCTTTATGTACCTCCATTTTGGATTGGAGCTTTCGGGAGAATGTAGGCTTCTCTGCTTTCGTCTCCATTGGCTCGATGTTGGATGTAGATTGGGGCGACCTGATTTATTATCTAGGGGATGATTCTCGTACTAAAAGTATTGTCATTTATATGGAATCTATTGGAAATGCCCGTTCCTTTTTATCGGCCGCAAGAGAAGTAGCCCTGACAAAGCCGATTATTGTCATTAAACCGGGGCGCACTGAGGCGGCCGCTAAGGCGGCCGCTTCACATACTGGTTCTTTAACTGGCAGTGATGAAGTCTTAGCGGCCGCCTTCCGTCGTTCTGGCGTATTGCGTGTAGACCGCATTGATGATTTGTTTAATATGGCTGAGGTGCTGGCTAAACAGCCGCATCCCCGCGGCCCACACCTGACGATTGTGACGAATGCAGGCGGCCCCGGCGTTCTGGCAACAGACGCTTTGATTAGCAGTGGCGGCCAATTAACCTCCTTGTCTGAGGAGACGATAACCAAGCTAGATGAAATTTTGCCACCGCACTGGAGCCATAATAACCCCATAGATATTTTGGGAGATGCGGATGCAGACCGGTATGCGGAGGCAATTCAGGTAGCCGCCAATGATCCCCACAGTGATGGCTTATTGGTCATTCTGACACCGCAAGCGATGACGTCCCCCACGCAAACAGCGCAGTTGTTACAAAAGCAGTACGGCCGTCCGGCCGGGTATAAATATGGCAAACCGATTTTAGCTAGTTGGATGGGTGGCGCCGATGTAACGGCCGGTGAAACGATCCTCAATCAGGCTAACATTCCCACGTTTGATTTCCCAGACACGGCCGCACGCACCTTCCAATACATGTTTCGTTACCAGCGACGACTGGCCAGCTTGTATGAAACGCCTCATATGCCGGCCGTTACCCCGGAAAGCGAAGCGCGTCACACCGAAATTAGCCAAATGCTGGCCGAAATTCGTCACTCTGGGCGCACCATTTTGACTGAATATGAATCGAAGTTGGTATTGGCAGCTTATGGCATTCCCACGGTGGATACACGTTTGGCGGGGACGGCCGTTGAAGCAGCCGAGATGGCCGCTGCGATTGGCTACCCCGTTGTCTTAAAGCTGAACTCGGAAACAATCACCCATAAAATGGATGTGGGTGGGGTGCGGCTGGATTTAGCAACGGCCGCTGAAGTGCGCCACGCTTTCACGGCCATGCAGCAATCTGTAACAGAAAAGTATCATGCGGCCGATTTTCTGGGGGTAACAGTGCAGCCAATGTTGAATCTGAAAGATGGCTATGAACTGATTGTGGGCGCCAGCCCAGACCCTCAATTTGGTCCAGTGCTGCTTTTTGGGTCGGGGGGCACGTTGGTGGAACTGTTTAAGGATCGGGCTTTGGGGCTGCCCCCACTGACCACAACGCTGGCTCGGCGTATGATGGAACGCACCATCATTTATAAGGCATTGCAGGGGGTTCGCGGTCGTCAGCCGGTAGACCTGGCGGCGATGGAGGAATTGCTGGTGCAATTTGGGGAGATGGTGGTGGAGCAGAAATGGATTAAGGAGATTGATATTAATCCCTTGTTTGCTTCTGAGACTGATTTGATTGCCCTGGATGCACGGGTGGTGTTGTATGAACCGGACGTAACGGAATCGGAACTGCCGCGGTTGGCTATTCGGCCGTATCCCAGCCAATATGCCCAGCCCTTTACCACCCGCAAGGGAGATGAGGTTCTCATTCGCCCTGTGCGCCCAGAAGATGAACCGAAAGTGGTCGAATTCCACACCACCATCTCCGAAAAGAGCGTCTATCTACGTTACTTCCGGGCATTTCAATATGATAAACGAGTAGAACATGAGCGTCTGATCCGTATTTGCCATGTGGATTATGATCGGGAGATTGTGCTGCTGGCGGAAAAGGAAGATGAGGAGACTGGGGAAACCCGAATTGTGGGGATGGGACGTTTGATGCGCAGCAGTAACCCGGCCGTGGCTGAATTTGCCATGTTGATTAGCGATGCCTACCAGGGGCATGGGTTGGGTACGGACCTTTTACGGCGTTTGTTGGCTTACGGCCGTGAAGAAGGTGTGGCCCATGTTGAAGCGTACATTTTGGCCGAAAATCGGGGGATGTTACATATTTCTGATAAATTAGGATTCTCTTTCAAGCGGGAAGGGGAAACGGTGAAAGCAGTTATTGATTTGTGAAAGAGATTGGAGATTAGGAGATTCAATCTCCCAATCTCCTAATCTTTAATTAATCCAAAAACTTAACCTGTGTACCCGGGTAATGCTGGCTAAACCAGGCTATCAAATCGCCTTGTTCTACGGCCGGCCAGCCGTACACTTCCACAATTTTCACATCCAAATCACCTAATCCAGCGTCATCAGCGCTGGTTCCGGTTGTTTTACCTTGACGGAACCCCTGGAGGAAGATTTGCGAAGCCCGGTCATCGGAAACGCTGCCGTGGATGAGCTGGAACGTGCGCTCATATTGCAGACGGGGCTGGCCGCGCTGGGTAGGTTGGGCGTCAGTAGGTGGTTTTTCATCTTTGAGGTCTGGCGATTTACTGATGTCATCTGGCACACCCCCAGTTAGCTGCTGGGCGCTGGTAGATAAAACGAATAAACCATTACGGCCGTGGCCGCCAATTACAGCCCAAACAGTGTAAATACCATATACCAGTAAATAAAGCCCATCATGTGGTACATCAATCGTTCTGGTTTTGACAGTATGGCCTAAAGTGGGGTTGACGATAAGCCAATTGTCATCGTGCTGGCCGGACATCTGATTCAGAACACCGTTTAGCTGACCTTGATTTTGAGGAATGGCGCCTTCATCTTGCCAGTTAAGAGGCGCGCTAAGACCGGTATCCAGAATTTCTAGTTCGACGCGGCAGTTGTTTTGATCGCCCACCTTGTTGATAGGTATTTTCTTTTTTTTCCATTGGTACCAGTCGGCATAAAACTCGAAAGTGAGTTCTACTTGCCCTTTTTTTAACATTGTGGGACGAGCAATGCGGCTGTGGAAAGGGGAGTTGCCGTGGAACCAATTGTAAGATTGGCCGATGTCGTTTAACAAGGTGTCATGTTCGTGTTCAGGTAGGAATTTTTTCCACATGAAACGCTGCTCTGGTGATTTGAAGCGGTTCCAATCTTCATTATCGGCAAAATAACTTTTGCCCTCGGCTTCCCAATAAACCCAATGGGTGGGGACGCCATCCTCATGATCTATGGGAACTTGGACATTTTTGAAATCATACCAGTGGGCAATGGCCCAACCTATATCACGTTGACCTTGCTGTCCATTGAACTTATACTGAAATATTTTGTTAGACATATGTATATCTCCCTTCTATATGAAAGAAACTCACCATTGTCGCTGGCTTTCCCCCACAACATTGTAACGGGGGATGGGCTTTTTACCAAGCGCTAAAGTGACGGTCTTAGGGGGGACTGGTACAATGGATGAACTTTTGTAACTATTCAGCTTCCAGAGGTGCGACGCACTTGCAAAGAGCAGCGGCATTGACATTACTCTGGGAAAAGTGCGTCGCACCTGTACAGTTACGAACTTTTTACTAAATAATGAGGTTTACTATTTTATGGAAAAGAAATCATCATCAACATTAATTGTGGTCATATTGGTTTTGGCTGTGGTTATGCTTTTTGCTGGTGCGGGATTGTTGTATGTGGGCTTAACGGCCGAATCGGAAATAGTTACACCGGCTGAACCGGTGGAGCCAACGGTGGATGTGGCTACTATTGTGGCGCAGACGGTAGCGGCGATTAGTGAAGGGATTGCGGAGGCTACGGCCATAGCTGTCCAACCTACCGCATTGTTGCCCACAGATGTGCCACCGACTAGCGGACCACCACCTACAGCGACGGCCGTAAACACGGCCGTGCCCACCGATACCCCTATTCCCATTCCCACCAATACACCTGTCCCCACCAATACCGCCACACCCGTACCATTTATTCCTACGAATACACCGATTCCACCCACAAATACCCCGGCGCCACCCACCGAGCCGCCGCCGCCACCTGGCCCGCAACCCGGCAACCACAATGGTCTGGTGGGTACACATTTTGCTTTGCAAGATTGGCGTACTAAGCTGAATCCAGGCGGCAAAATTTGGTATGAATGGACGGTGGGCAATACATCTGGCGGTGGCGTACCGTACTCCACCATTGGTGTCATGCCCCGCCACGATGGGCAGGATAAGGTGCAATGGTATCAAAACAATTGGGGTGGCAACAATGATGTGATGCCGCCGGAAGGGTTAAGCTGGCCTTCCTGGATGTCTATCCCCGAAGCAGGTGATTATACGCTGCGGTTGGTGGTGTGCTTTGATGGTTTCCAAACTTGTCTGGATGGTGGCGGTACATTCCATACGCTGTCGCAAGAAATTTCGGTTTCCATTAGATAGTGTTCAGTAATCAGTGTTCACTTATTCCTACTCCGGCACACTGAAAACTGCACACTGAAAACTGATTACGAAAAACTAGAGCTTCTATGAAACTGAATATATCTGGATGGCTTACCTTACTGAGCAGGCAGAAGTTTGAGTTTTTGTTGACGTTGATTGCAGCGTTGGCTGGTATCAGTGTCATTGCCTGGGCAGCTACCTTTTTGTTGGGCTGGCCGTTGGTGGGAGTGTTGCTGCTAACGGGATTGGTCACGGCCGTTATCATTCAATTTACTCGTATCCGTACCTACCAACGGCTAAATTTGTTGCGTCATCAGGTAAGGATCAGCGCCGCCATCGGTCAGGAAATAACGGCTAATGTAGAAATGCAAACGTTGTTGATCGAAACGGCTCAACTGTTGGCCGATGAGTTCCAGTACGATTATGTAGGCATTTTCTTATTGGATGATAAAGAGCATGTGACGGCGATGGCCGAAGTAGGCCAGGGCAGCCATCAACAAATCAAGATGGCAAAATCGGTTGTTGATTATGGGGCCTTGGCGGCCGTAGTGGTGCAGCAGCAGGCGATTAATCAAAATGGAACAGTGACGGCCGACGCCATTTTGCGAGAAAGTTTGTTGGAGGGGATGAAATCAGAATTGGCGCTGCCGTTAATTGTGGGGCAAAAATTGTTGGGGATTTTAGATATTCAAAGCCAGGAAGGGATACTGTTTGATGAAGATTATGTTCTGGCTTTGCAATCGTTGGCGGCACAAACGGCCGTTGCCATCCGTAACGCCGCTCTTTACCAGCGCGAAATGTCCCGCCGCCGCATGGCCGAAACCTTCTATGACATCGGGCTGGCTCTCAATGACACCCTCGACCGCCAGCGGGTATTAGACTTGATTCTGGAACAACTGGTGGCTATCGTGCCCTATGATCGCGGCTCTTTGCTGCTGCATCGGGGCAGTGACCTGGAAATTGTAGCTGCCAGAGGTTTTCCGGCAGAATCCAATCCGCTGCAAATTCGAGTGCCGTTGAATGAAGATGATTCCAATGATATTTATAAGCAGATTCAACAGTCGCAGCAGCCTTTGGTGGTTCCAGACTTGAAAGAGCAGTTGAATTGGGTCCATGTCGAGGGGTTGCCCATTGCCTATTCCTGGTTGGGCGTCCCTTTGATTCATGAGAATGATGTGATTGGAATGTTGTCATTGGTACGGGAAACGGCCGATAATCCTTATAAGCTCGATGATACCTTGCCTTCCACGACGTTTGCCGTGCAGGCGGCTACTGCTTTGCATAATGCCGAATTGTATAATCGTATTGAAGTCTACAACCGCCAATTGGCGTATGAAGTGGAGCAGCGCACGACGGCCGTATTGCAGCTTGCTCGTCTGGATCAGGCCAAATCGGACTTCATCAACGTGGCCGCGCATGAACTGCGAACCCCGCTAACTACCATCAAAGGGTACTGTCAGATGTTGTTACATCAGCCCGTCTTTGCAGAGGACAAAACGTCGCAAGAATTGATGAATGGCATTTTTCAAGGGGCCAATCGGCTGCATGACATCGTTAATAATTTGTTGAATGTGGCCAAAATAGACAGCCAATCGTTGGATTTGCATTTTCAACTGGTGCATACGGCAACGATGATTGAGCGGATATGTGCCCGTTTTCAAAGTGATCTACTGGTGCGGGATTTGACATTGACGTTGCAGGATACGGCCGCTTTGCCAGATATACAAGGAGATTTGGAATCCTTGAAGATGGTATTTTTGCAGTTATTGCTCAATGCGATGAAATACACGCCGGATGGGGGTAAGATTGCGGTGACGTACCATGTTTTGTCGGATGACGACCGTGAATTCCCCGGCCACATCGAGTTCATTGTCAGTGATACGGGGATTGGTATTGCCCCCGATGTACAAGGGTTGATTTTTGACAAACTCTACCGTGTCGGGGAGATTTCTCTTCATTCTAGTGGCAAAACAAAATTTAAGGGGGGTGGCCCAGGCTTAGGATTGGCAATTGTGCGTGGCATTGTAGAGGCGCACAATGGCAAGGTGTGGGTAGACAGCAGAGACCACGATGAAGATTTGCTGCCGGGTAGCCAATTCCACGTTTTATTACCTGTGCAGCAGTAGGTGAGTGGCAAGTTTGCAAGCAGCGCCTAACCAATTGTCTTGCCCAAAACAAGTGAGCAACAAGAATGACGCAAAAACTGATTTTGGCGATTGACCTGGGTACATCTGGTCCCAAAGTGGCGCTGGTGACGCCCCAAGGGGAAGTGCTGGATTGTGCCATCGGGGAGACAAGCCTGCATATTCTCCCAGATGGCGGCGCAGAACAGGAACCGGATGAGTGGTGGACGGCCGTTACCCAAACCAGCCAACAATTACTTGCCAATAATCCCGAAACGGCCGCAAACGTGACAGCCGTAGGCTGTACCAGTCAATGGTCGGGAACAGTGGCAGTGGATAGGGACGGCCATCATCTGATGAACGCCATTATATGGATGGATTCACGCGGCGCACCCTACGTCCGCCAAATCACCGACGGGTTGATCAAGGTAGAAGGGTATGGCCTGCGCCGCCTGCTTACCTGGCTGCGGCTGACGGGCGGCATTCCCGTGCGCTCCGGCAAAGACCCCATTGCCCACATCCTATTCATCAAACACCAATACCCAGATATTTACCGGCAAGTCTATAAATTTTTGGAACCCAAAGATTACCTCAACCTGCGGCTGACGGGGCAGTTTGCCGCCTCCTATGACTCCATCACCCTGCACTGGCTGACAGATAATCGGGACATCCACAACATTCAATACAACAACAGCTTGATTCGCTTCTCTACGATTGAGCCGGAGAAATTGCCAGATTTGAAACCGGCCGTTGATGTATTAGGGCCGATTTTACCAGAGGTGGCGGAGGCGTTGGGCGTTCCCCCAAATATCCCCGTCATCATGGGCACGCCCGACATCCAATCGGCGGCGATTGGATCGGGCGCAGTGCGGGATTATGAACCTCATCTGTACATCGGCACATCCTCCTGGTTGACTTGCCATGTGCCATTTAAGAAGACGGATTTGTTTCATAATATGGCTTCGCTGCCGTCGGCCGTGCCAGGAAAATATTTCATTGCCAATGAGCAGGAAACGGCCGGGGCCTGCTTGACCTATTTGCGTGACCAGATTTTTTACGCCGATGATGGCTTAGCACGAGATACCCGTAGCCATAATGTATACCCCATTTTTGACGAGATGGTCGCTCAGGTTCCGGCGGGTAGTGAAAAGGTGATTTTTACTCCCTGGCTACATGGTGAACGCACCCCGGTTGAAGATCATCTGCTGCGGGGCGGATTTTATAACTTGTCATTGCGCGCCAGTCGCGCTCATCTGATTCGGGCGGTATTTGAAGGCGTGGCTTACAATTCGCGCTGGCTGCTGCGGTATGTGGAGAAGTTTGTCAAACGGCCGTTGACCCACATTCATATGATCGGCGGCGGGGCCAATTCAGACATCTGGTGCCAGATTCATGCCGATGTATTGAACCGTACAATAAAGCAGGTAAAAGACCCTATTGAAGCCAACGTGCGTGGTGTGGGGCTGCTGGCTTCTGTGGCTATGGGCTACACTACCTTTGAGGAAATTAACAACGAGGTGCAAATTGCCCAGACGTATGAACCCAACCCCGCCCATCGCCAGATTTACGATGAATTGTTCACCGCCTTTGAAATGATCTATAAGCGAAACAAAAAACTATATGCCCACTTGAATCGGGCCTGAAAAAAGGTTCCATGTGCTTTGCCCTTGTTTTCATATGAAATTGTGAAAGAGAGCGGAAAAAGTGTTCAATATCATATCGCGTACCATACGTTTGATAGATATCCAGCAAACTCAGTTCCTGGCGTCGCTCTCCAATAGCAATGAGCCACATCGGGCGTTTGCAAGCCAGATTTCCGTCTTCATCGTAGCGAACAACCTGCATCAATGTAAAAGGATACTGGTGCATTGGCAACCGTTTGCCTGACATTAGGAATGAGGATTAAATAATCCCATGAACTTTAATTTGTCATTCCCGCGAAGGCAGGAATCCACTCGACTAAAAAGATGGATACCTGCCTTCGCAGGTATGACAAGTTCGGGGTTTAATAAAATCCCCATTCCTTAGCATATTGTGCCACACCTTAATCTTTGCATGGTATTTCTTGCCGCGACGACTTCTTTCTTTGATTGTTATTTGCTCATCCGGTTGATGCCAAGTTTCAGGTTCCTGTAAGGAAAACCTT
>JAAEOP010000802.1 GCA_024223125.1 Chloroflexota bacterium | reverse complement strand
CCCCACTCGACTGTTTTGACTTGTGCTTTGTAGCAAGCGAGCCACTTTTCATCAGACAGCCGGTCTGTATCCAACTCATTGGTGGCCAGGATAAAACGGCCGAGCCATTGTTTTTTCTGGTCAATCAGGGCTGTTTTCTGTTGGCAAACAACCTGAACGCGCCAGCCAACAATGATTTTTTCCATTCCTTTACTGGGACGGCCTGGTCGCGGATACTTTTTCAGCGGCTGATAGGTCGCTTCCAGGGTGTGCCACTGTAAACCCTTGTCTAATTGAGCCACAGCTTGGCGGGCATCCTGTTCACAGGCAAATTCCGTCTCGCACAGTTTCGGTTCCCCAGTTGGCAATGTTGTCAGCCGGGTAGGCCGCGCTATCCATTATAAACCAGGGCATTTCTCCTTTAGCCAAGTGTTGGCAATAGGCATCCACTGTCATCGGAAACGAATGTTTGTCGCTGTTATTGCCGTCTAACGCCTCCAGCCACAACGGTATCGCTGCCTGTTGACTGGTGATCAGCGTGACGACCACCTGTTTCAAGTCTGGACGATGGTCTTTGGAATAGTCGTGGCTTATCTGAATGGCTCCTCGCTTTTCTACCGCTTCTTGGGCTACTTCTGACTCATACTCACCACTCAAACTGAAGTTGCTGGTGTCTGTATGGGCAAACTCAACCTCAATATCATTCACCTGCACCACTTTTTCGGCGATTCTGGCAAACAACTCCGTTACGCCCGCTTGAAACAGTTCATCCAGCGCTCGGCCTAAAGCGTCATCATTGAAATCACTAGCCACCAAATCTTCTCTTATCAGCAAGTCTACCGGTTTGTTTTCCATATATTCGGGCAT
>JAAEOP010000801.1 GCA_024223125.1 Chloroflexota bacterium | reverse complement strand
GCGGCGATTGCATTGATGTTTGCAAGATACGTATGGGTTTAGAAGATTTACCTGCCCCATTACGGTGGAACACCGACAAAGATATTATTCCCTTGCTGCCGCTTGAACAGGTCCCAACCACAGATTAAATTTTTCCTCTCGCTCCGAGTCCATCTGTGACCGGCGTTAAGGGTCGCTCACCATAATATGGCCGTCATAATAAGCGCACCCACTCCAAGCAAAGAAACAGATTGAATTTTTCCAATAACACACCTATGAACACATCGTCAGAAACTCAAAGCAACCCCCATCCTACACGCCTCCCCGCGCCGCGCCCAAGCACTCAAATGGCAATTGGTTGCGTTTTTATCCCTTTAATTCTTGTCTTGCTGACCGTGGGAGCCTTTTTATACATCCGGGCTAGCGCTGCTGCCCAGATTACCGTCCCTGAAAGAGAAGTCGTCCTGGCCCGGGCCGCGCCCAATACATCTGCCCCACTAATGGCCCGCTTTGGCGAGAAACAGACCGTTGCCGTTACAGGACGAACCGAAGATTGGCGCTGGCTTGAAGTTGATCTGTGGGATGGTCAACGCGGCTGGATTTTACGTCCGCTGGAAATTTGGATTTGGCAGATTGAAGCCCAACCCACAACCCCGGTCGCACCATCGTCAATACCTGCTGTCCCTACTCCCGTGGCCGAGAAAATGATTGCCATTCCGGCCACAACCTTTACTATGGGCAGCCCTCCAAACCAGGGCGAAGCTGATGAGAGACCGGCCCATCCGGTTAGCCTATCGGCCTTTGAAATAGATCGTACTGAGGTGACAATGGGTCAATATTGGC
>JAAEOP010000800.1 GCA_024223125.1 Chloroflexota bacterium | reverse complement strand
CCAGTGTAGTCTGTCACCTTCATTGCGCAGAGTCTGAATATTCTGGGCATCGATAATTTCTTGACCGTTTAGCCAGACGGTGAGCCGACCATTGGGCAAATGGCTTTTCTTTACATAGGCTTCAATATGAACCCATTCACCGGGAGAGATATAAAGGGGCGTACCGTCCTGGCTATGGGCTGTGCCCAGGATTTTATCATAGACATAAAGCTCCATTTTATTGGATTCAGAAGTGTCGATGTTGAACGAGAACATAGAGAGTGACGCCTCGCCCCGGCTCTTGAATTGGAAGATGTTCCACCACTCGGCAGGAACGTAAGTTTGTGGGAAGAAGTACCAAGCCGAGTAGTAGGCTTCGTCAGGCAGTGGAATAGGGGGGCTAGCATTGCTGTCTAACCAGCGTCGGAAGATGCGTGCACCTTGAGATTTTCCATCGGTTGCGCCGGTAATCGAAAGCTTAAGCGCATATTGACCCGAGTGGGCTACATCTGTAGTGATATGGATATCACTTGTGCCAGGGGGAGTGTTACTATTAAATATTGCTTGTCCTTGACCCTCTTCCCATTGGGAAATGTCGCCGGTTTCATGATCGGCAGACCACAAAATTTCGCCACCAGCCGGCTCAGGTGTAGCGGTGGGGTCTGGCTCGGGAGCAGGGGCCAAACAACTCCAGGTCTGAGAACCTGCTTCACCAAAGTTCAGACTCACCGCTACGATATCAAAAATGTCAACAATCTCATTACGGGTTATATCGGCTGGCAAGTTTGAACCTGTCTGGCCAAAACTGGCCCCGGCTGCTGTAGCATCAACAATATCCACCACCGCGTCATCATTGATGTCGCCGCTCAGAAGCACAACAGAGGTTAGATCTGTTTGCGGTGCAGCCACAGTGACATCAGTACATACCGCGGAAAGATAGCCAGATGCGTTAGCCGTGATAGATGTAGTCAACCCCGCCGGCACATTGGCAATATTGAAATTGCCTGTCGTATCAGTGATGCCAAGTTGTTCACCGGCTG
>JAAEOP010000799.1 GCA_024223125.1 Chloroflexota bacterium | reverse complement strand
CGGAGGGAATGAAACCCCGCAGCAAAATCCGACTCGAGGTACCGGTATTGTCGCCTAAAATCAGGGTCGTGCCGGCTTGCAGGTTGGTTTTGGCAATAGCCACCTGATCCTCGCGATGAAGCCGAATCGCGACGTCTTGCAGTGGCACAATACCGGCGGACGGTAAATCTACCAAATTGATGGGGTCTATACTCATAATATGCTCCTATGATACCTTGCTCTACGGGTATCATACCGGACGTGTGGCGTGAGGAAAGTGGGGGGACACCCCCCACACCCCCCGCGCCATAGGCGGCTCCTTTTGTTTTCCACAACTTACTCTATTCCCTCCGCTGCGTCAATTCTTAGAAAATTCAATTCCCAATTATTTCCCATTGTCGTTAAGATAAAGGTATGCTATACTACCTCCGTTGAAACGATAGTCCTTCTACCAGTTCATGGAGCAACAAAAATCTTATGAGCGACTCGGCCATAATGCAGGCTCACGATACCGTCTTGCTCATCAGTGAAGACGGTAAAAAGTTCCACACCCAACTGCGGGCGGGCCACCGGCAACACACCCACCAGGGCATCATCGAACACGACCAACTTATCGGGCAGATACCGGGCCGAAAAATCACGTCTACCACCGGCCACACCTACGTCGTCATCGAGCCATCGCTGGCTGAGTTAGTGAAGGGGATCAATCGCAAAACCCAAATTGTTTACCCCAAAGAAGCCGGGCGGATTATTTTCAAGCTCAATATTTATCCGGGCCGGCGGGTCATCGAGGCCGGTACCGGTAGCGGCGCTTTGACGATAACTCTGGCTCGTTTTGTTGGTCCTACCGGTCGAGTCTATACTTATGAAGCCAACGAAGATTTGCAGCAAAATGCCCGGGCCAACCTGGAAAAGACCGGACTGTCAGACGTTATCGAATTCAACCTTCAAAATATCAGCGAAGGTTTTGCCGAAACCAATGTCGATGCTCTGTTTCTGGATGTCCGCGAACCCTGGAAATACTTACCGCAGGCCAAAGCTGCACTTAAACCCAGCGGTTTCTTTGGCGCTATTGTGCCTACCACCAACCAAATCAGTGATTTGCTGATTGCCTTGAAATCCAATGATTTCGGCGGGCCGGAAGTTGAAGAAGTTTTACTACGCACCTACAAAACAAATCCCGGTCGACTGCGCCCCCACGATGTGATGGTCGGCCACACCGGTTATCTGGTTTTTGCCCGCAATATTGATCCGGATATTCTGCCGGTGCGCCTGTCGAAGAAAGCGAAACGACGGGCCAGAACACCGGCAAATAGCCATAAACCATAGCGT
The DNA here is from genome assembly GCA_024223125.1 of Chloroflexota bacterium. Next base: position 558 of record JAAEOP010000799.1, on the reverse strand, counting down.
GGCCAAGCCGCAAATGAACAATGAATAATGAAGCAATGAACAATGAATAATGAAGCAATGAACAATGAATAATGAAGCAATGAACAAATGATTCTCGCATACAACGCAAATGTTGCGGGGTAATACTATAACGTTTCTTAACAGGTTACGTTCAGTCCCCCCCTACGCCTTCGACAAGCTCAGGCTGCGAGTCGTTGCCTGAGCTTGTCGAAGGCAACACCAGGAGGTGGGGGGGTAAACGGTTACTTCTTAACAACAATGACCAATTTGCACCCAATTCAATTTCATGGTTTCATGGTATCGTCTTCAAAATTTGTGGTAGCGTAGGGGCGAGGCAAGTCGGAACATAGCTTGTTTGCCCTTAAGACCTTCAATCCGACTTGCCTCGCCCATAAAAATTCAGTGTTTCAGTGGTTCAAAAAAAGCGACAAATCATACCTGTCAAACCTTGATGATCGTCAAATCAGGGGAATATACGCTACTGAGTTATTCAAATAAAAAACACCCGATATTTATCGGGTGTTTTTGTGTTTTGTGGGCCCTGCAGGATTCGAACCT
>JAAEOP010000798.1 GCA_024223125.1 Chloroflexota bacterium | reverse complement strand
GCCGATCAAAACCATCGCCGTTACTACAAGCGTTATCTCAGCCAGTTTGCTCACAATGGCCCCCAACACAAAACAAAAAGACTATAGTATGGAACTAAACGAAACCCAAAGGCCGCCTCGTCCGCATTGCTGACCTTCACGCCTCTGCGAGATCCCGGCAGGCCCAATCGGTCAATTCCATCATTGGTTGTCTAGGGGAATTATGGCCAAAACGGCCGTTTTTGCGTGGCACATAATTGGTGCTTACAACCACCAGATGTAGGTCGGGGTTCGACGCAAGGTCTGCAACGAGCCCATTGGAGACATGCTTGATCCACTATCGAACCTTGTCGCGCGTCTCCTCGAACATCCAAGGCATCGTTTTTGCCATGAAGTTGCAAGTCTGCTCCCCATCCTTGCGGACGCGGGCGATCGCAATTCGCCGCGCCTCATGAAATTTCTTCCGCACCGCAGGTGTCTCGGAACGCCAGTAGACACGGATTGCCTCATGGAGTTTCGGATGCTTGGCCAGCGTCAGATTGCGGCATTGGTTGGCAGTACCAGAAATTAGTCCATATATTTTGGCGGATTCTAACACCTGCTCCAGCTGTGTCTCAGCCCGCGTAGGCGTAATCATTGCCGCTACCAATGTTGCAACCAAGAATAGCGCGAACGATACACGCCACAACCAGCGTTCGGAAACAATCTGATGATCTTCGGACATCCCCTGACCTTTTAGCGGCATGTTCGTCATTCGCTACTTCCTATGCGATAGCCAGATCCTAAGAAACAACCAGGCGTGAAATAGGAGAGTGATAACACCCCAGAAACCAACTGCCAGGACAAACATAAAAGGGCCGGCAAATTCGTTTTGGCTGTGCACCTCCCACACCCAGACCCATGCGGCTACAAAGTAGATGCACTGGATGACGCTGAAAATCCAAGCACTTCTGTACCTAAAACCAAGCCAAATATCTAAGGCGATAACGGCTGGTACAATTACAAAGGCCATGCTTCCTGTGCCACCAGAAATAATTGAGCCGAGTAACAAAATTGAATGAACAACTTGATCCATAGGATTTAAAGCTAGGGTTGATGGCGCAACCGCCAAAGTAGCAACGAACACTATCGGGATAAAGGCAGCTAAGTCCGGAGGCTGTGTGGAAACGCGGCTTTTATGCCCGCGATTTGAGTTTTCGTATGGATTTGGCGGTTTTTGGTTCGGAAGCTGTCCAATTTCGATCCTGAACCCGTTTTTTGTCCGTCGGGACAATCTGGCGCGTTTTTCGCTCG
>JAAEOP010000797.1 GCA_024223125.1 Chloroflexota bacterium | reverse complement strand
TCCCGATTACGACGACAGATTTTGTTTGAGTTGGTAATTCAGGTCTCTCACGGTGTTATCTCCAAATGCTAAGTGTTTATGGTCACCTGGCAGTCGAAACTACGCAGGTCCGCTTACACGAAAAGACCATGGGCCACCACGCCCAATTGACCTGAAGATGCCTGGTCTCAGGCAACGCTGTTTTTCCCTTTTGGGTAATGGCCCAGCGTTGGCCAACATGCCCTAACGGGCCTTCGTTTAGGTTGGTTTCATAAATCACCTTATTTTAAATGTGCGGAACCTGTCCGCGGTTTTGGAAAATGAACATCAACGACACCGCCAATGGCGGGCATCTCTGTTCGTCGAGTAATGGCAGGCGGTTGCCTGCGAGAATGAGCCGATCACCTAATCGGGTAGATCGGTTCGGTGTGGAAGATAGACCCACGGCTTACAGCCGTGGCGCGTCACAGGATCCGAGTACGCTCAATTGCCACTAGGACACGCAGTGGCCACGGTTAAAATCGATCGAGGGCCATAGTGTAAGAACACAAAACCCAGCTGTAATC
>JAAEOP010000796.1 GCA_024223125.1 Chloroflexota bacterium | reverse complement strand
TGGGCGCGGCACCACCAGGTTCCCCAACGGCCGTCATTAACGCCACCGCCAACATTGGTTCCTGCGTACTCTTGCAACGTCCAGAAGGTCAGATCATCTACTGGATCGATAGCCGTAGCGCTATAATCCCCCCAGCGATTGCGTGTTCCACTAAAGAATTTCGAATAACTGCTCTCACCCGCCTTGCAGGTTGTCACCGCCCCCATCGTGCCAGCTGCATCAGTGGACTCTCGCCCCGTGTAAGCGGCCTCAACGTATTGCGTTGCATCCGAATACGAGAAACCCAGAGCTACATCGTTGTTGGCGTTCACCGCGATGCTGGGGAAGAAGTAATGTGTGTTGGCAGAACCCCCGCCCACAGTCCCGGATTGAACCACCGGTGAAGCCGCTGACGCAGGATTGATTTCATACCAAACGGTAATTGTACGGTCAGCCGTGGAGCCGAAGGGCAGTCCGCCAGAGTGGGTCGTCCAGAGGCGTCCATTGCGGAGAACGGCGTTGAGCAATCGTGGGTCATTGGTTTCTATATCAGTTGTTGTCCCTAGTTGATCGGCATCATCCTGGGCCAAGTTGTAGGTTTCAGTCGTCCAAAAGAAGCCGCTGCCAGCTACGACAGTAGAACCGGCCACAGCCGACCACACGGGCGAAGGGCCGGTACCCATAATCTGTGACAGCCGTAGTATCCCTGTGCCACCGCTCGACCATTTGTTTCCATCCACAATATATAGTGTTGTTTCGGCGGCATCAAAGGTTACGGCAGGCTTGAGGGTAGATCCATCATACCCACCTGCAGTAGTATCGAACCCTACATCGAAAACTGTTACTGTCAATGAGCCGCCAGCCAATGCCGTGGATTTGTCTATAACCCACATCTTGGGATCAACTAATAAGTCACCGGCAACCGGATACATATTATTGGTAATCGCAATCCAGGTTGAGTTGACACCAAAGCCGGGATAGTCGGCCCAGTTAGTGTCGGTCGAGTCAGCATCAAACCCATAAAAAGTCCAGTTGCCGGTTGGGTTGCTGGTGTCACTGATGGCAAACCAGACCGCGGATGTTGTAGAGCCACCGTCCGCGTCTATCGTCGCCATCCAACGGTCAGAGAGAGAGTCGTACACCACCTTGGGGTCAAAAGGATCCCCTGAGAGACCGGTTCCGCTAGTCCAGAAAGTATCCAGAGTGACGGTACTCATGGTGCCGCCTATCTTGGTCTGGATGCGCACTTGGGAGTTGAGCATTACCATCAGGTGGTTGGGGCCAGCTGCGCCATGTGTATCTGGGGGAATATTAGTATTATTGTCATCCAGGCCGAGGAAACCGTTCACTGTTCCGGGAGGGGCCAGGGGGCCAGAAAGAGTGCCTGGCACGAGAAGCGGGGAATTGTCTGCCGTTGTCGAAAGCTCTTGCGGCTCTGGCCCAGGCATAAAGGGAATCACACTTGGCACTCCCGGTTCGGCCGGGTGAGTGGCTTCATAGTCCACCATCGCTTCCCAATCCGTCTTGCCGGCCGGCGTTATAGTGGTGGTTTCTCCTCCGGTTTGATCGCCGTTTGCTTCTTGCAGTTCGCTAGGTGCAGGCATTGGCATATAGGGAATTACCGTCGGGGGGCCAGGATCGGTGGGGTTGTTGGCTTCATAGTCCAGCATCTCTTGCCAACTGGTCGTACCCGCTGGTTCGATAACAATGGTTTCCCCGCTGATCTGGTTCTTCTCGACGGCCGCTATTTTTGCGCTGTCGCCTAGTGTGGGAGCGTCTAGGGTACGGGAGCGGACCACGGGGAGCGGTTGCAAACCAGAAAGCAGGCCAGTCAATAGTATAACAAGTACCAGTTTCGAGAATGCGCCCAAAATATTACTAGCTCTGTTGTTTTTTTTCATCTTTTTTCTCTCCTTGTTTAGTCTAAGTGAGTGTGGGCTATTGTTCAAATTATGCCAGTATATCCTAGCCAATCACAATACAATCATACACGTATACAAGTTAGTCGCCAAAACTAGCGTTTTGGATCAGTGTTTAGTACTTAAGTACTACTAAGGTGAAGATTGTTGGACACCCAAATACCACTGCTTGCGGTCAACAGCACAACCTGATAAACTCCGGCTCGGAAGAATTCAGCATACCATTTAACATTCTACACCGTATTGCGCAAGGCTTACGAAATACGTTATACGCAATACGCAATACGGATTGCTTCTCAATCTATTTGAAAAACACACCATATCTCAGGAAACAACCCCACATGACTTTGCAAATCAACCC
>JAAEOP010000795.1 GCA_024223125.1 Chloroflexota bacterium | reverse complement strand
GTTGACAAAAACAGTGGGAATTGGGAATTAAGGAGTTGAATTTAGGCTGAGCCAAAAATCCTGATCCTTATTCCCAATCCCTGATCAGTCTAGCCTATTTGTTTGCCAAAGTATATGCAGAAGTGAGGCAATTCCGTGCGCCGAATGTGCGGGTTACGTGGGAAAGCGTGTGGGCTCTGGCTTTGCCTATAAATCTTCACGGCAAAAATAGCTCAAGTGGTAATAGCAAAAAAAGCCCCGTCCGGGGGCAAAAAAAGAGAGGAGCTTGCATTTTGGGGCTGACCGGAGTTGAGCCGAATAATTCTGTGGGTTTTTTGGCTCTTTTTTGAGAGGAAGTGTGGGGGAATTGGTGAGATGATTGTGGGAGTGAGTCGGGGTCGGCGAGCTACTGACCCCGACCAGCAAGTAACCTGGTGATTTGGGGGAAGAATTAGTGAGATGGTTGTGGTTGATTTGGGAAGAAGTTGTGGGTCTGGATATTTTGGTGAGGTTTTTGTAATCCGGAGGCAGGGTTTAGCCCCGGGGATACCAGGGTGGAAATTTTTTCCGTGGGATGAAACCCGAGGTTTTGGTGGGGTTTTTGAGAAAAATTGGTGAGAAAGTTGTGGGGGCATACAAAGCCTCAAACCAGCGCCAGCATATACCCCCGCCCTCTGACATTCTGGACGCACTCGGTATCACCGAACTCTCGCTTGATTTTGTTGCGGAGATCGCGGATTAAGGGCCGGAGTAAGCGCCCGGCTTCTATGTTGTCGGTATTGATACCGTGGGTGATGCTGACCAGTTCTACGGTGCAGACTATCTGATTGGGCGCTTTGGCCAACCGTTCCAGGGCCAGCGCTTCTCGTTGGGAGAGGGCCAGCTCTTCATCATCACACCAGGCCCGGTGCTGCACAAAATCGACCCGCAGCGTCTGGTCGTTGATCTTAAAGGCGGTTTGCTCGCC
>JAAEOP010000794.1 GCA_024223125.1 Chloroflexota bacterium | reverse complement strand
TCCCAATAATTTGGTTGCTTGTAAATCAAAACTCCGTGGATCGCTTAATAACTCATCCATCAACGTATTGCGAGCTGTGTCCGAGGCAATATCTTGAGTCAAGTTGTCAGACAAGACTTTGATGGGATTATCGTCGCCTAGGGTGAGCGTATGGATGAGCCAAGGCGAAGGGTTAGGGGAAGGCTCGCTTTGGCGCAGGGCGGGGATTAATCCAGCGTGGACAAGAGAGCTTTTGCCGACTCCGCTGGGGCCGATGACGGCCAAGAAGGGTTGGCTTTGGAGATGAGCTTGCAGTTGGGCGATCTCTTTTTCGCGGCCATAAAATTGGGCGTTGTCGGCTTCGGTGTAGGGGTGTAGCCCCTTAAAGGGGGATGTTGTGGACAGTAAGGTTTCATCTTTGGGGATATGAATTTGGAAGGTTTCCCAACCGACAATGTGGGGACGTTCTTTTTGGCAAACGGCAATGATTTCGGGCACACGCTGATGGCGAATCATATAATCGACAATGTCCATAGCCACTTCAAAGTCGCGTTCGGTTGTTGGTTTCATGATTACTTGAGTGGCAATACAAAAGACTTGAAAATTTCTTTGTCGTTGTCTTTTACAAATAGAACCATGCCTTTTGTAAGTTGGGCTTCTCTGTATTGCTCTTTTAGCATGATTTGCGACCGTGCATTTAAGCTGTTTTTGTACTTTTTATACGGATATGAATATATCCGCTGGGATGGCAATTCATATAGCATAATCGGCCGTCCGGGAGCGAGTGTATACATCATTATGATCTTGTCCCATTGTTGGGAGACGAGATTTAAGTAGAAATCGTTTGTGTTGTTCATTGTATTGACCTAACGGGCTAAAGCGCGCTTTTGGCGAAGGCGTCGATGGCTTGCACAACGGCCGTTTCTCTCCCATCTGAAACTTCATGTAGCACAGCCGCCTGCAAGGCGCACAGCAGGTAATCATTCGCCTTCGGGCTGTCGTTGCCGCTTTCCAGTTGTACCTCGATGGCGTTCATAATGCTGATTAGTTTGCGCTGATCGATTGGCGGCAAACGCAGGGCGGCAACGGCCGTTTTCACAGAAGTAAATTGAGCGCTGCGATCTTTGTTATATTGGTTTCGTTTCATATGTTTATTCCCGAGTTGACAGGGTTTGTAACCCTGTCAGGCGTGGCGCACGTCGATTTTGCCGGTGATGGCGGCGGAGATGAGGGCGGTGCGACGTTCTTTCATCAACTTGATACTGTTTTTAGATTTTGAAATCAATTTCTCTAATTTTTCTAGTCGACCATCAAGAAAATCAACGATTTCTTTCTGCTCTTCGATAGGAGGTAGCAAGAAATTCGCGTTTGCTATTAATGATGAACTGATAATTGATTGATTTGCTAATTGATGACTGTATAGGTTCAGATGATTTCTATACGGTGTACTCCACAAGGTATAGAAGAGGAATCTCTTGTTAAGTTTTTTGCTCTTTTTTTCTCTGAGAATAACAACATTTTGATTAGGTACAGCACCATCTAAAGAAGGTGGCACTATTCCAATTTGACCAACCGCAGACTCAATAATTCGAGGATGACTACCAACCATACTAATAACAAGATCCCCCGCAGAGAGAATGACCCGTTTATGTTGATCCACGACATCTTGGGGTAAAAATAAATCTGTAGACGTGATTGTTTTTTTCTTGATATTTCCAGCCCTGATAAAAGGAACACCTTCATCACATACGTCTGATGACTTAAACCCAAAACCATTTATTGTGTTTACATGATATTTAAGCCAACTTGTTGTCCAATGCGAGGGAGTTTGGCCGAGCCATTCGATGCCGCTGTCTTTGAGGGGGGCATGGGGGTTGAGGCCTTTAGTGACGGCGTGGGAGATAACGGCCGTTCGCTTTTCTTGCAGCAGTCGGATCAGTTCTTCTTGTTTGGCGATGAGTGTGTCGATAACGGCCGTTTCGCGGTCAAGGAACGTAGCGATTTGAGTTTGCTCGGATGATTCAGGAATAGGAGATTTTATAGATCCCAACATCTCCAAATTTAGACCATCTCTCAAGCCATCACCTGCAAGACCGCGGATATTCCTATAATTGCTTTCGAGCCAGTAAAATAAATATCGTGGTTTTATTGTCAATGGTTTAATTGCAGCCATTGATTGATTACAAGTCGCATCAAAACCAAGATGCCCAATGGTTCCTTTTGTTTTCCCCTGTCCCGCAATCGCCATAAGCAGAGAATCTTTTTTAACCCACTTTGCACTTGAATTCTTATATGCTTCTTCTGTGATAAATGTAGTGGGGTTAGAAATATACTTTTGATTGACTTCTCCTGATGCTAACCAAGGAATAGTGCCATCAGTCCAGTATGCTAGATTGCTTTTGTCTGGGGTACCTCCAGTATAAAGATTGGTTAACCACCGCAAACTACATATATCCCAATGGCTTGGAATCCGATCCACCCATTCGATGCCTGAGTTTTTATATTCAGGGTATTTTCCATATCTGGCTTCCATTAAACATGCACCTCCCGTAGAAGCTGCATAATCTCGGCACTCACTTTATCCAAATCAGCATCAATCTCGGCCAAAGATCGGGGTGGCACATATTCATAAAAATGGCGGTTAAAGGGGATTTCGTAGCCTACTTTGGTCTTGCTGTGCTCAATCCAGGCGTCAGGCACGTGGGGCAGCACCTCCCGCTGGAAGTAGTCGTCAATGTTTTCTTTGAGGGGCACATTTTCATAGTCGCGCAGGTCACTGTCCGGTTCAAGGTTGCCCTTCTTGTCGCGGCACGGCTCAGCACTGTCATCCTTCTCGCTCAATGCTTGCCAAATCAGTTTTAGCTGTACTGCTTTCAGGGTCAGTCCCACATCTTGTGCTGCCGCTTTCAGGTCGGCGAGGAAGGTGTCGCGGTTGGTGTAGATGCGTATCCCACCATCATCTGTGCGCGGTGTGGGCGTGTTGGGTTGGTGGATTCCCGCATTCACGGGAATGACGGTCTCATGGTTGTCATCCCCGCGTAGGCGGGGATCCATTAATGTCGTCAGTATTGCCTCCTGCATATCCGCCTTCAGTCGGCCAAACCCTTTTGCCGCCTTTAACCGTTCAATCCGCTCCGCACTCACCTGAAAATTGAGCTTGAGCGGTCGCTCGACGGTGATGCGTTGGTAGCCAAAATCCGTATTGTCAAAAATCTTGCATAATCCACCTTCGGCATAATCACCAAACAATTGCGTGATTGTCCCGATATCCGCCTTCGCAATTTGCTTGCGCTTACTGCCCAAACTCTTGCGCATCGGCGTATCAAATCCCGTAGCATTGATCAGTTGAATCTTGCCTTTGCGCTGCGCTGTCTTCTGGTTCGTAATTATCCAAATATAAGTGGCGATGCCTGTGTTGTAGAACATATCTGTCGGCAGGGCAATAATCGCTTCCAGCCAATCATTCTCAATAATCCAACGCCGGATATTGCTCTCACCACTGCCCGCACTGCCCGTAAACAACGGTGAACCGTTGAGGACTACCGTGAGGCGAGACCTGACAGGTTTTGAAAACCTGTCAGGTCTGTTGAACTTGGCAATCATGTGCATCACAAACAACAACGAGCCATCACTAACGCGGGGCAATCCGGGACCAAAACGGCCTTTATACCCCAGTGTGTTGTGTTCATCCTTAATCGCATCCTGCACCATCTTCCACTCCACGCCAAAGGGGGGATTGGAGAGCAGGTAATCAAACTGCTGGTCGGGCAAGCCATCTTCAGAAAAGCTGTTGCCTGGGTAGATGTTCTTGGCGTTCTGCCCCTTAATCATCATGTCCGACTTGCAGATGGCGTAACTTTCATCGTTGAGTTCCTGTCCATACACCTCTAAATGGGCGTCGGGGTTGAGTTCACGCAAATACTCCTCAGCGACACTGAGCATGCCACCCGTACCACAGGTGGGATCATACAGTTTGCGGATGATGCCTTGCTGAGTCAGCGCATCCCCATCTTCCTGAAAGAGCAGGTTGACCATCAGCCGAATCACTTCGCGAGGCGTGAAATGCTCCCCCGCCGTTTCGTTGCTCTGCTCGGAGAAGCGGCGAATTAGCTCTTCAAAGATGTAGCCCATCTCTAAATTGCTGACCGTGTCGGGATGGAGATCGGTGGCGGCAAACTGTTTGACGATGAGGTAGAGCAGGTTGTTTTTGTCGAGGCGGGTAATTTGTTTGGGCAGTTCAAAGCGCTCAATGAAGATTTCGCGCGTGTCGGCACTGAAGCCGTTGACCATGTTGTTGAGGTTGGCGGCGATGTTGTCGGGGTCGTTGAGCAGGTTGGCAAAGCTGTAGCAGCTGATGTTGTGGAAGTTTTGGCTGCTGGCCATGTTGAGCATCAGTTCGCTCATGGTATTGTCAGTGTTGGGGGGGATGGTATCCCGCTTAGCAAGGACAGCATCCTTGGTTGGTTCGAGCACACAGTCGAGGCGGCGCAATACGGTAAAGGGTAGTACGACACGGCCGTATTCCGATTGTTTATAATTCCCGCGCAGGGTTTCCGCGATGCTCCAGATGAAGCTGACGTGACGGCCGTAGTTGCTCATGGAGGTTCCTTTAATTCATAACAAAATAAGCGAGCGTGCGCTGTAGACTGACAATATCAATCCCTTTTTTGATCTGCTTGCTGATGGTGGGCGCCCGGTTGTCGGAAACCCATACTTTTAATTCGGCGTCGCGGTCAAAAGTTCCGGCCGTTTCTATAGAGAAATATTTGATCGATTTGTAAGGCACACTCAAATATTCAATCTTTTTCCCAGAGGTTCCCTGAACATCCACCACAACCAAACGTTTGTCCGTAAAAATAAACGTGTCTCGAATCAAAACGAATGCCGCTTTTACTTCTTCTTCTGGAATGAAGATGTCTTTGAATTTTGCCTGAATTTGTTCAGCATCCGCTTCACTTGCATTACCTAATAATCCACTTAAAAAACTCATATGTTGCTCCTCAATGTTCAATAATTTTTCTACGCCGTCAACAAAAAAAGCGCCTGATTGTTATCAAGTGTGTGAGTTCGTTAACGGCCGTTATTCCCTACCTCAACTCGCATGAGTAAGATAACATAAAATATGGGCGCTTGCCATTGACGCAGGGAGGTTTATTATTGTTGTAGAATATCGGCCGTCTCGGATTATGGAATACGGATAAAAGGAGTTGGAAATGGAATTTGTGAATTTAGGAAAATCGGGTTTGAAGGTATCCAGAATTTGTTTGGGAATGATGACATATGGCACACCAGAATGGCGGGATTGGGTGTTGGATGAAGCGGCCGCGCGGCCGTTTATTAAACATGCTTTGGAAGCGGGCATTAACTTTTTTGACACGGCCGATATGTACTCATTGGGCGTCAGCGAAGAAATAACCGGGAAGTTACTCAATGAATTTGCCAATCGGGATGAACTGGTGATTGCCACCAAAATATATTTTCCCATCGGCAAAGGGGTAAACGGCGGCGGTCTTTCGCGTAAACATATTATGGAGGGGATAGACAATTCATTGCGGCGGCTGGGCACAGATTATGTGGATTTGTACCAGATTCACCGCTGGGATTATGACACACCGATTGAGGAAACGATGGAAGCGCTGCATGATGTGGTCAAGGCGGGGAAAGCGCGTTACATTGGCGCTTCTAGTATGTTTGCCTGGCAGTTCGGTAAAGCGCAATATACGGCCGATCTACATGGTTGGACACGCTTCGCCTCTATGCAAAATCATTACAATCTAGTTTATCGGGAAGAGGAACGAGAGATGATTCCCTTTTGTCAGGATCAGGGTGTGGGCTTAATTCCGTGGAGTCCGCTGGCACGGGGATTTTTGGCGGGCAATCGGAAGACGAAAGAAGAAGGGCCAACCAAACGAGCCAAAAGCGATGACTTTGCTCACCACATGTATTATGAAGCGGGTGATTTTTCTGTGGTAGACCAGGTCGTGGCATTGGCCGAAAAACGGAATGTGAAACCGGCTCAAATTGCCCTGGCCTGGCTGCTGCACAAACCGGGCGTGTCGGCTCCCATCATTGGGGCCAGCAAAATGTACCAGTTGGAAGAAGCGATTGCGGCCGTAGAAATCAAATTGTCTGACGATGAGATAGCGGCGTTGGAAGAACCGTATCGGCCGCATCCGATTTTAGGGCATGGGTAAGTGTAATTGACATTCGGGAGTAGGTGAAATGAAGAATTTATACCGCCTTTACATTGACGAAGTGGGCAACCACGATATGAAACCCGGTCTGGGAGAAAATGAACGGTTTCTATCCCTTTTTGGTGTTATCGCCAATGGCAATCAAATGTTAAACTGCATCCAGTCCGATATGCGCCGCCTAAAGCAAAAATACTTCCAGCAAGACCCCGACGAACCGATCATTTTTCATCGTAAGGACATCGTGCGTTATCGGGGTTCATTTAAGTCACTCTATGCTGATAAAATCAAACGACAAACCTTTGCCGATGAAATGTTGCACTATTTTCAAGATTGGGAATACTGGGTTATTCTCGTCACCATAGACAAAATCGCCCACCAAAACACCTACACAGTGTGGCGGCCCCTTACCATTACTGCATGGAGGTCATGTTAGAACGGTATGTGCTTTTCTTACGACATCAAAACTTGCGTGGAGATGTGATGATTGAGGCACGCGGCACCAAACCTGACCAAAGGTTGGCAGCTTCATTTCGACGGATGTTCCAAAACGGTACTGATTATTTACCTGGCGAATTGATGAAAGCACGATTGACTTCCAAAGAACTAAAAATCAAAAACAAAAAAGCAAACATTGCTGGATTACAATTGGCCGATATGCTGGCTCATCATAAGTGTTAACTTAAGCGAAGACCTCGCAGGTTTTAACGCAAAACCTCAGAGGGGCGTAGATCATTTTGGAAACCTGCGAGGTCTTAAGTTAACGACAATGGCTGGCTCATGCTGCTCATTACGATCATCTGGCTGAATGCAGTTTAGTCGAGTCGCATAATTCACAATATGCATGACAAATTGCTAAAATTCTCAACCAAAACAAATATCATCGCAGTAGTTCAGGAAAAATAAAGGGGTATGGCAAAAAATTGCTCCCATAAAAAAACACCCCGAAGGGTGTTTCCGATGTACTCCAGCAAAGCCATCAGCGCACATCAAACTCCACTTAATGGATTGATTGAATCATACTATTTTTCAATCAAGATTTCAATCTGGAAATCATTGCTAACTTTAACGGCCGTTACTGAGGTTAAGGAGAAGCAGAAATGAAAAAGTGGGAATATTTGGCTCTAATTTATGATACTGATACGGAAGGGGTTCATACTTGGGGAGGTTTTTATTAACTACCAACCAGCCTATAAAACCGAGAAGAAGAAAGGTTTTATGGGCGGTTACGAGGAGAGAATCTATCCTGAGTGGGCATCTAATATAGTGACCTGTCTGAACTATTTTGGTGAACAAGGATGGGAGCTTGTTTTTACTGATCGCATTCGCTATGTTTTCAAACGCCCTAAGCCAAAGGAGTAGATAGAGTGTACACGGAAATGGAGAATAATTGTCTGAGCGAATTTTGAGGGATGTGTATTATGGAGTGTGTAAAAAAGCACGGCCGTAAAAAAGACGGCCGTGCTTTTTAGTTTTTAAGAAATGTGAAGTTACTTGGCAAAGCCCACAGCGCGTATT
>JAAEOP010000793.1 GCA_024223125.1 Chloroflexota bacterium | reverse complement strand
GTCCAGAGGCTGGCCCAGCATTTTTTTACGGCATCGAGCAGGGCATCTTCCCCCCGGATGTTGAGATAGGTGTCTTGTTGACCGGCGAAGCTGGCTGTGGGCAAGTCTTCCGCCGTGGCGGAGGAACGCACGGCAACGGTGCTACCTGTAGTTTGCGTTAACTGTCTATAAGCATTCGTAATCTCTGCCGCCAAATCATCCGCAATCTCTCCCTGCATAAACAGGGCACGAATCTTCTTTGATACGGTTTCACTTGAGTGCAGGTCATCTACCGAAACGGTACGTGCCAGTTCGATGATTTGCCTCTGCACCCCGTTTGCCTGCACGAAGGCATCATATGCGCCCGTGGTCAGGACAAAGCCGGGCGGCACGGGGAAACCCGCGGCGATCATCTCGCCGAGATTGGCCCCTTTGCCGCCTGCGGTGGAGATGTTGGTTTTGTTTAATTGAGGAAATGGGATTATGTAGGTCATGGGTAAATCATCATTGAATGTTATGCAGAGATGCACCATCGGTGCGTCTCTGCACCGGTTTTATTGAGAGGTAATTGCATTTATGGTAAGGTAAACAACCACACACCCAAAGCGGCAAAGGCAATGCCCCAGATGAAAAAGAATATTACCGTGCCTTTTTCACCAAGTACTTTGACAAATCCCTGGACTTTGCCCATATTCCAGATCGATTCCGGTTTCTTTGTGGCAGCAACATATATGACAAATGCTGCATAAGCCAGTGCGAGTAAACCTAAGAGTGGGTACCAATTCATTTTTTTCTCCTTATGATGCGGATAAACCTTTTTGAATTTTTGGCGCCAGGAAATAATACACGACACCACTTAAAACTAAGACAATCGCTGTGTAGCCGATGATTTGCGGCCAGGTAGATGTATATGAAAGAATCGCTTCATTGCCTTTGTAGGACCAGTAGAATGGCAGCCAGTAAACCAGTGGCTGCCATTTGTCGGCAACCAACTCTGCCACAGCAACAGCAGCGGCAATTGGCAAAAACATCATCTTGATGCCCGCAGCTGCGTTCAGCACATCGTCATTGGCAAGACCTTCGATGAAGCCAACAAGGATACTAAGCAAAGTAACGGATAAGATCGCCAGAAGCATTTGGCCGATATTGGCATTGTGGTACCCCGTAATCCAGACCACAGCGATCGAGCCATACACAGCGAGGAAAATGCCCATCATGCTTTTGCCAAGGATGAAGCCCACACGCGAGATCGGGCTGACGTTGATAGCGCTGACGGTGTTATCCATCTTTTCTTCTACGATATTGATGGCAATCATCATCCCTGCCAACACTGAGATCATGAGCAGCATGATGTTGACCAGCATCTTCTTCAATGGCGGTTCGGTGCGGCCAAAGGATTCAAAGGTGGCGGTGGTTTCTGAAACGTCCAAGTCAAGCGTGTAATAAGCATTTACCAGCCGCGCATAGTCGAGCACGCTCTCAGGTTCATTGCCCTGAGCCAAAATGTGGGTGGCCTCTCCTTCAGAGATAAAACCGACAACATTATCGCGTTGCTCAATGCGGGCAGTTAGCGCATCCATATCAGGGAATACTTCCACGACAGCAAATTGATCAAGATATTCTACTTTGGCAGAACTATCGCTCTCAAGCAAAGCCAACCGAATGGTGGTTTCGTTGACACTAGGGGCAAGCGCCTGAATGCCGAAACCAAAGATCAGGGGAACTAAAAGTATGTAGAGCGCGATAAAGTCACGCATATTGACGCGCAAATCACGCATGAAAATTGACCAGATTTTACGAAACATCGTGCACCGCCTTAGATCGAGAGCGTCTTTTTGAAGCGGACGTTGGCAAGTAAGAACAAGGCCAACCCGGCAGCAAAATAGGCTAACGAAGTAAAAAGAATATAGTTTATGTCGCCATTGGGCAGCAAGGCTTCCTTGAAACTTTCCAACATGCTATAAGTCGGGATCGCCTGCATCCATGCCGGACTCCAGGTGGGGATAAAGTAAGCGATATTGGGCAGCATCAGTGCGATCAGGAGTACGTAGAGTGTTCCAAAGGCCTGCATAATATCATCATAAAAGCTGGTGAGCAGCAATCCTACTGCTGAAGCGGCAAAACCTGAGGCCAGTAAGAAGACAAGCATAGCAAGATAATTGGGTTGGGCACCCATTATCGGGATGGTAATGATCAAGCTGGTGATCAGGCTTGTGACGGTAACAATCCCAACTTTGCTCAGTAAATAATGCCAGACGGGAGAAGGGGTCACAGCATAGGCTTTGATCACGCCTTCCTTTTTATCGAGGAAGATGTAAGAAGCAAGGATGAATAAGCCCATCAGGCTGCCATTAAAGGTAAGGAAGGATGGCAGGGTGTTTTCTTTATCGCTTAGAATTACCTGGTTTTCGTGCAAAAAGCGCACTTCTGTCCCGTCTGAAACGTCCATGAGCACATCAAAATCTTCGTTATGATAGACGGCATAGGTGTTAAGTAGGCGTTCGGTCTCATAGCCC
>JAAEOP010000792.1 GCA_024223125.1 Chloroflexota bacterium | reverse complement strand
TGCCGAAACATAGCCAACGATACGCTCACGAAGATCCACAGAAAACGATTTGCCCATAAGACACCTCCTCAAGGGAACTGAATCAGACAAATCAAGCGTTGGGAATCCCTATCGATTCAAATCAAACGCAAAACGCTCTAGCCCAAAATAGCCAATGTTGGATGCGCTCTCGATTGAAATGGCCCCAACCACCAGTCCCGCGCTCAGTGCTGAAAAAGCTGTAAAACGCAGCCAGTAGTTATTCTGCTCAGCGACAACAATTGTGGTCAGCAGTTCGAGTTTGCGAGAGACCATTTCGTCGCCGGTTGTCTTGTTTGCGAAGGCTTCGGTTCGTGCTGGTTGCATCTCGCAAAGGCTAACACTCGGCCTCAATTGTCGTCAACGCCGGTCTCCTCCAAGTTCCGGATTTGAATGAAATAAAGGTTGTGGTTCGTCAAGCCTGCAATCGCCTGCTCCCTGAAATCATTTTGCCAAAGACAGCGGAGGTTGTTTTTTGTCGCAACGGCAAATCATTACGGTTTCGATATGAATATGAGCTGATATACCCGCAATCGCTCACATTATGCGTCAAACTATTGCACAAACAACCCATAATTGGTATAATTCACCAAATCCAGCTGGAGATGCGCATATGCTCACCGAAACGTACGACAACCGGCCACGGCAACTGTTCAACGGCTTCGCTATTGGCAGGATCCGTAAGAATGAGCGCGGCACCGTGTGCAGGACAGGAACCGACGAGAGAGGCCGCCCGGTTGAGGTCACGTTGTCAAGCATTGAGTTCAGGGCGGTGGAGTAGATTTCAGTCGATGACAAACCGTGACGAAAATGGCCAGTATCTCCCAGCTCATTCAGAGCCAGGCCCAGAAAAGAAATACCCCGCTTTTCCAGTCGCCCTAAGGGGGTACTTAAAATTCGAAAAGTAAGTCATTGCAATCACTTAGAGGACTTAGCAGTGCCCTTCCGAAAAGGACAATCAGGAAACCCCAAAGGTGCTGGTGCACAGAAGCCATTTAACGATGCCCTACGTATGGAGATCAAGGCAGCAGGCGCTGACCAGAAGACTCTGCGCTCTATTGCCAGAAAGCTTGTCGATATGGCTGCGGGGGGTGATATACGCGCCATCAAAGAAGTGGCAGACCGGCTTGACGGAAAGGCGGTCCAGCAAGTCGAGGCTGAACACACCGGTCATATTGCGGTGGCCGTAACCGTTCGCAAGATCATAGACCCGACACAGCAGACCAGTTAGCTCAATAAGATCAAACAAAAC
>JAAEOP010000791.1 GCA_024223125.1 Chloroflexota bacterium | reverse complement strand
GCCACCGCCTAAGAAGATATTTTGTGCAGGTGGGGTTATAGCCAGAGTAGCTTCACAGGTTGCCGGAACAACGTGGAGCGTTACCGGTACCGCGACCGGATTCTCGTCCGGGTCGTTGGAGGCGATGTTTAGCGTGCCGGTGTAGGTTCCGGCGGTCAGGTCTGTGGCGTCGAGGGTGACGGTGACGTTATCTGCGCTACCCGGAGTCACCGTGCCGGAGTTGGGCATTACGCTCAACCAACTTGAACCGGCCACCCATGAAACAGCATTAACTAGCAATCGCTGCATATTTGCTTCATTGAAAGGGTCGTTACCTTCATAGCTGCCCGCGGAAGCAAATTCAACAACTCGTCCCAAGCCGGCCTCTTTAGCTACAACTGCGTCACCGGCTGAACTGCCGGTAACCAAAACGGTGCCCGAATTGGCAGAGCCAACGTTTGTTCCGGTTGTAATTGTGAATGAGGGATTTACGCCCTCGACGACAGGATGGGTAGCTACAACAGCGTAAGTTTCAGTGCCATTCACCCCACTTGACCTTGTCAGTGGAATGAGTGCAGCCATCGTACTGTGGCTGCCGGCTTCAAAGGCAATCCACTCGGTGAGAATGAGGCCGCCGCCGTTCTGAACAAAATTCAGCAAGGCAGCCTGTCCGGCTACGGACATTGCAGAGTCATAAGTTTGACCGTCCAGAAGCACAATTGTATCAAACCCTGAAGGGTTTGGGTTGGTGCCATCCCACTGGTATTCAAGCACACTACTTGTGGTTACATTAAACCCGGCTGCGGAAAGCACAGTTTCAACTCTGTTTTCGGTAACCCCATCTCGTAAAATTAGAACATCAGGCACGGGGGGGGTGACGCTAACTGAACTGCTAATATTCAGCGTCCAATCCAAATTACTCGAGCCCACATTGCTGATGGTCAGCGTTTCTGTTGCCACCGTTCCCTCTGGCAGGGTAACGTCGAAGAAGGCCGGTGTGATCTCGATGTCTGGTGGGTCAACCGGCGCAATATAGAGGTCGGTATCACTATCGGGGCCTTCAACCGGATCATCAATGACTAGAGTGACGTTTCGGGTGGTGCCGTTCCTGGCATTATTGGTGGTGGTGTAGGTAAAGAGCCATTGATTGGCCATAATGTCAGTAATTGCATCAAGAATGAGGCTGAAATCTGCCGAGCTGATATCCAGCCATATTCCGCTTGTTCCTTCGGCCAAGAACCGAACATCATTATCTGCGGAAGTTGCAAACAACTCTACAGCCTCACCCTTATTATTTGTCACTCCAGCCGTGCTTTCCAGGTTGGGTGAAACCGCAAACAGGGTCACTCCGGCTGTATTGAGCAAGTCTATTACCTCCGGAATGGTGTAGTTGGTGTAGCTGGTGCCATCACCCCGGTAATGAGTTGGCGCATCTGTAACAATGACGAAAACCTTCTGGGCGCCGGATCGGTAAGTGAGGTTATTCAGAGCCAAAACTGTTGCATCCAGAGCATCTTCGGGAAGGTCACCACCGCCCATAGCCGTCAAGTTGTTAACAGCGCTCTGAAAACTGATAATACTGTCTGTGAGGGTCAGATCAATTTCAGGTTCATCTTTGAAAGAAACAAGCCCGAATCGAGCATCAATGCCGGCAGCAACAACATCATTGGCAAAGGTTGTGGCCTTTGCTTTCATCGTTGCGATATTTGTGCCCATACTGCCCGTATCGTCAAAGAGAAAAACGATATCAGCGCCGGCTGTACTACCACTGATAGGCGTTACCGAGGTGATTGTCTGGGTGATACTATCTTCATAGACGGTAAAAGCAGATGGGGCCAAACTGCCGTCCCGGCCGGCTGCGGTGTTGATAAAGGCATAGCCGGTAATTTCAGGGAAATCTTCTTCGGTAGCCGGACCGACCGAAAGCAGGTTCAGGAAGTTGGTTGACGAGCCTACCGTCAACGCCTGATACACATTAAGCCGGCCGCCGGTGACCGTTTTGCCGGCCAATGATGGAACCGGATCTGCCGAATCCATAATCTGCTGCTTGACTTCTGTCGCGCTTAGCCCCGGAAATTGAGACCAAACCAGGCTAATTGCCCCGGAAACGTGGG
>JAAEOP010000790.1 GCA_024223125.1 Chloroflexota bacterium | reverse complement strand
AGGGTGAGTAGTTACCATAAATTTTAAATCGACCCGCTGACGCGGGAACAGGTTGGCCGCTTGCGCCTGAGACGGCCTTGAGCCTAAGCTGCTGCTGAAACCAGAGCCAGAAAACAGCATTGCAGAAACCAGAATACAGAACCCGGCAGCCAGAACTATAGGATGACAGGGGCGACGACGAGACGAAAACTGCTGTCGTAGAAGAAGCTGACGGGGGGATTGAGATTGCGGGAGGACACGCGGGCGAACCTTTCATAAATGTCCCACCCGCCGCCCCGCAGCGCCTTTGTGTCGCCGCCGGAGCTATAAGGATTAAGCATCCACTCCCACACATTGCCGCTGCCGTCCCAGACCCCGGCCGGGCTAACTCCTTGAGGGTAGGTGGTCACGGCGGTGGTGGTCGCCTCGCGCCAGGATTCGGTATCTGAATTCCACCATTTTCGCAGTTCTTCATAATCGGTAAATTCTTGGCCGGACCAGGCCTCAGCACAGTTTAGGTGTGTCGGGTCAAAGGTGCTGCCCCAGGGAAAATCACCCCGGCCGCCCATAGCACGCTCCCATTCCTGCTCGTGCGGTAAACGGATTTCGATCTTAGATTGACGATTGGCAAGGGCCAATTTCAGTTGAGTCAAGGCTGAAGGCAGGTTATCAGCTTGGGTCAGCGCGATCAGTTCGTCCTCGCGCCAAACTTTTAACTCGAAATCTGAAACGCTCAACCAGCGACTATAGGCTTCGGCCTCAAACCAACTAATGCCGACAACCGGAAATAGAGAATTGTTCCAGTCGGTATCATTCCAATAATAAGGTTGTTTTCGCTTTTCTGCCGGGCGTTGAGCCAGCCATTTTTCATAATCTTGGCGAAGATCTTTATCGTCAAGGCGTTCCAGGCCGGGGTTAGCGCCGTTGCGCCAGGCCCAGCCCTCATCGCTCCAGAAATTCCGGTTGTCGTAGCCGCCGGCCCGCATAAAACGGCCAAATTGGGCATTCGTAACCGGATATTTGCCCAGCCAAATGGGGCCGTCCGGCGGTTGCCCGGGGCGGAAGGCATCCAGGCCGGTAGGCTCAGTGCCGGGCGGGGCTAAAATGAGGTCGTCGGGAGCAGGGGTGGGAGTCCAGCCCAGGCGGCCCAGGGTATGGCCGGCGTCACGCCGGATACGAATAGGACAGGCGGCGGACTGCATTGTTGTAACCAGGGCGGCGGTCACCTTTTTGGCGGCGGTGCGGCCCACGCCCGCAGGGCCCGCATCGAGCAGAATTTGGCCGGCAAAGGTAACGGCGTAGCCCGGTTCGGTGCCGGGCGGGGTTAGGGTTAGCAACTCTTGTAAAATGGCTCCGGCCATTTTGGGCAGTTGCTGCACCACGCCAATAGCGCCTACGGCCAGTTGCAGGCTTTCGTGCCAGCCGGGGTCGGCCAGGGTGCGGTTAATTAGCGCCATGGCGGCGGGCGGGTCGTCAAAATAAAGCTGGGCCAGGCCCTTGGCGGCCAGCATCTCTTCCAGAGTCAGGTGCAAAAAGCCATACTGCCGCTCGCCTCGTTCCAGCAGCAGGTTAGAGTAATGTTCTACGCTGTTCAAGAAGTCGCGCCCGCGCCGGCGGGCCTGGCCCCGGGGCAGGTCCCACTCGGTTTGGTAGTAGCCGGTTAGCCAATTTTCCAGTTGGCTCTGGCTAACCAGCCCGGCGGTGGGGTTTTCCTGGCGCAGCCACAGGGCCAGGGGGGCCAGAACCTGCACCGTTTCTTCATAATTAATGCCCGGCCCCACCGGTTTCTGATCCAGAGCGCGGGCCAAATTCCAGCTTTCTATCAGGGCTTGCAGGTAGAGTTCGTACAGTTTGACCCGCTGTTCCGGCAGGGTGACGCCGGTGTATTTTATCAGGGCCAGAATGGTCAGCAGCAGAGGGTTGCCGGCCAGACGGCGTACGCTGGGCCGGGCCTCGATGGCCGCCAGCAGTTCATCGCACTCCTGCCGTGCCTGCCGGCGGACCGGTTCGGTATCGCCCCGGATGCTAACGGCAAAGATGCGGGTCCACTGGCTAATAAATCGCTCGATGTCGGCCTGATCAAAGTCGGTCAGGGTGTAGGTGCGCCACGGCTGCCCGGCCAGGGGGGCTTCATTGTAGCCCACAATGCGGCTGGTAACGATGATGCGGTTGCCTTCTATGATCGCCGACGGCTGACCGCCGACCACCGTCTCTTCGGCTTCGTCCCGTTGTAAGCGGGACGAACGGTCCACAACAGACGTCTGACCGCTGATCCCACTCTCGATTTCTCGGCGGTCGGCGGTTGGCGGTCGGCGGTCGGCAAGGGGTTGGGGGATCTGTTCGGCTACAAAGTCTTGCACCAAACGAACCAGGTATTGCCGCTCGGCCTGCACCTCGTCCAGACCATCCAGCAAAATAACGGCTTGTTTGGCGGCCAGAGCGGCCCTGAAGAGTTGGTCTACCCGCTGCAGCTTTTCCTGGCGGGTGGCGTAGTAGCGGCCCAAAAAGCGGCTAAGATTGATTTCACCCTGCTGCAAGCGGCGGGCGTAGGCGTTAAGCGGCAGCAAAATGGGCAGGGGGCCTTTGGGCTGTTGGGCCAGGGCCAGGGCCAGCACCTTAAGCAGCGTGCTTTTGCCCGCGCCGGGGTCGCCCAGGACCACCACGGCCGGGTCGGTTTTAAGGGCTTCTTCTACCAGTACCGGCTCAACCGGACGGGCCAAGGCTTCAATCTCCAGGGCTGCCGCTGCCGCGGTTTCAATCTCCGGCGGGCCGGGCCGGTGCAGCAATCGCCCGGCCACGTAACCGGGCGGGCCGGCCTGGTGTCCCTGGGCCTTTAGCGGCACGTAAACCGCGGCCAGCGGGAGCTGCTGGGTCACTTGCTGCACTTGCAAAATGCCTTTCATATCCAGGTGGCGGTAGCTGTGCTGCAAGTAGGCCAGGTAGTCGCTGCGCAGTTGGGCCAAATCGGCCGGCGGCTCAAAGGGCTGCTGAAAGATGGTAAAAAAGTTTTGCTGAATGCCGGTGATAATATCGCGGGCGTCGATATCGCCCTTGGCTTCCACGGGGCCGGAGGTGGGGGTCATTGTGTGTCCCTTTCTTTAAATTAGAAAAATGTCTGGGCGATTTTGGCCAAACCCAACACCACCGGCACCAGTTTGATGACTTTAGCGCCAAAGTTTTTGGCCGCTTCGGCGGTTTTGGCCGCGCCTTCAATAATCTCGGCGGCTTTGCTAAGATTTTTGGTGATTTTTTCGGAGGCGGGTTGCTCGGCCTGGGTGTGCTTAATAGCCCGCTTAACGGCTGTTTGGGCATCCTCGGCCTCTTCCTCGTCCTCGATTTCATTGGCGGCAATGGCTTCGGCCAACTGTTCTCGCACGGCGGCCAGCTCTTGGTCAAACTGTTGGCGGGTCACCTGACCGCCCTGGCCCAGGTATTGAAAGCCGGTGACGATGTTTTTGGCAATAATATCCTGCACAGCTTCTACGCTGCCGCTTTTGATTTGTTGGGCCGACTCCAGCAATTTCTGGGCGGTTTCGGCCTCAGCGCCCTGAATTTGAACGCCGGTTACAATATTATCGGCCTGAATGTTGCGGCCGGCTTTGACGCCGCCGCTCGATGGGGTGGATTCTTGAGTGGTCATTAGTCATCTCCTTTGATGCCTGCATAATAGGGTCGGGACGCTCAGTTTGACAGAGTGCCGGACCGGGGTTATATTAATAAAAAGCGGCGGCTGTTCTGAAAACAGAGCGCAGCGCACACCATATGCTTATGGAAAAACCCCGGGTGGCCAAACTCGCGGGGTTTTTCTTTTTCTATTCGATTATATCACCGGATGGGTGGCATTAAAAGTTTGGGTACAATTTAGAGGTAAGGCTGTTCCGATTATTAAATCATCCCAAAACATTGGGTTTTCTGTAGACTTACATTTATGAACATCCTAAATACGGCCTTAAAGTATTCCCGTAGCACTATGGTTGTGTTGCTTAATATATATGAATGGCCGCCTGGATTTTGGGATGATTATTTTTTCGGGAATGCCTAAGGCTTTAGCTTGCCTTTGTCCGGCGCAGTTGATATGTTGAATCACTGAAGCATTGATTGAATTGAAATCACTGAAAAGGCAGCATTTTGTCAGCGGATTCATAAAAATTCAGTGATTCAGGGATTCAAAAATTAGCCACATCTCCCTCCTTTTTATCCCCCTGGAAGCTTCTTTATATCAGCTGGCCTCGATGAATCTTGGGGCAAATAACTCTGCCTCCTTACTCACACTTTACTACACAATCTGCATACTTGACGCACGAAACTGCCTCATTATTTCATATACTTCCATAAAAAAGTGAGCTAAGATGTGGGTACACTTGGCACGATCACAAAGTAACATTTCGTTTTGGAGATTGGGAGACTAGGAGATTGGAGATTGTCTTTTTTATAAATAATCTCCCAATCTCCCCATCTCTAATCTCCTGACAATTCGGATTTTTTATCCAGGGAGGTGGCATTTTGGTGGTGGTTTGTAAGAAACCGGATCAGGCTTTGCCCCAAAAAGAGAGGCACGCTTTGGTGTTGTCATTGCTCAACCGGTGTCAGGATATGCCGGAATGGCAGCGGCTTGACCTGTCCGGTTGGGGCTTGACCGGGCTGCCTCCGGAAATTGGGCAACTGGTCCATTTGAAAGAGCTTTATCTGGGTGATAATCAACTCGTAAACCTGCCCCCGGAAATCGGATACCTGACCAACCTGGAAACTTTGGAGGCCGGCGCCAACCACCTTGACCGATTGCCCCCGGAAATTGGGCAACTGACCAATTTGAAAGAGTTAGTCGTCGCGGACAATCAACTAACGGAGTTGCCGCCTGAAGTTGAGCAATTGACCCATCTGGAAATGGTTGTTTTGTGTGAAAATCAATTTGAAACAGCGCCAGACGTTCTGTTCACGTTAACCAACCTGGAGTGGTTGGGTTTGGCCTGTAACCGGCTGGAAACGTTGCCTCCGGAAATTGGAGCATTGGTTAATCTGGTTGAACTCAGTTTGAGCGACAATCGACTGGTGGCGCTGCCTCCGGAAATCGGGCAGTTGATAAGCTT
>JAAEOP010000789.1 GCA_024223125.1 Chloroflexota bacterium | reverse complement strand
GCTATGCTGGAATTAATCGGTCAGGAATTGGGGCAATATCGTATCGAACGGAAGATCAATGAAGGGGCAATGGCGACCATCTTCAGAGTTTATCAGCCCAATTTGAATCGCGATGTGGCTATTAAAGTACTACCCCCTGCTTTTGTCGTCCAAGATTTCAGATTTGTCAAACGTTTCCAACGTGAGGCCAACTTAATTGCCCGCCTGGATCATCCTCACATCGTCCCCGTTTATAATTTTGGGGTTGACCGTAACTATAGCTACATTGTTATGCGCTCCGTGCCGGGCGGCTTCACCCTGAAGCGACTTTTGTATCAACCGCTTGATCTTAAACGGACCGTTGATTTAATCGACCAAATTGCCGGGGCCTTGGACTATGCCCACCAGCAAGGCATTATTCATCGTGATATCAAATACCCCCAACTACTACGTCTTCTCCCACACTAAGCCCAATCGCCACGCCTTCACCCACAGCCACCCTAACTCCCACAGCCACCCCCATCCCACCAACAGCCACATCTACAGTTACACCTACCCCCACTCCCACTATCACGTCAACATCAGCCCCTGCTTTTCCCACAGGCACATTTACCCTGAAAAATCCACTTTCCCTCGATGAACCTTCTTACGGGCCAACAAATTTCGAGTGGGAATGGATTGGCTCTGTGCCCCCAGAATTTGGCTTCGAGGTGCGCGTGTGGCGTGAGGGGGAGTTTCCGGCCGGTGTTCACAATGCCGAAGAGGATAACCAAAACGGACGGATTGAACGTATTGGCGAAAACCGGTATCGCTTAAATGTTAATGTGCATGATGCCGCCGGGGTAAAAGATCGCCGGGGTGAGTATTGGTGGACGGTTGCCCTGGTTCAAATCAGCCCAACCTATGCCGATTTGGGGCAGCAGGCAGAACCGGCCAGGTTCCGCTTTGAACCTGGTGGTAGCGGTGGTGATGAAGATGATGATGGCAATGACGGCAATGGGCAGGGTAGTGGTAGTGGTGGCGGCTTTATCAATTGACGCCCACCTTTTCATCCCCGGATGGGGTCTCTTTTTTTGCCTAAACTCTTCCATTTATGCACACATGACTACGCAAACTACATACTTCACGCACGAAACTGCCTCATTATTTCATATACTTTCATACAAAACCAAGCTAGACTGAGGACATCTTGCAGTAAGGGTGTCAGCGATGTCTACAAAAATCTTTTTATTGGCTGTTGGTTTTCTTTCTCTGTTAATTGTTGTCACCAGCCCGCCTGTGGTGCGGCCTTTTTTTCAACATGAACCGACATCTACCCCAACCACAGTCTTCCCATCTCCTACTTTGACCCCTACCCCAACCGTTGACCCCTTTGCTTCAGTGCCAACGGCTACCCCGCAAAGCCAGGGCTTTGTGGCAATCCAGTTACCTGCGGCCACTTTGGGCGACACCCCACCCACCTTTACCCCGACTCCTGAAGGGGTTACGGCTGAAAAACAAGTGATATTGTTGCCTGATCCGAACAGCGAACCAGCAGCAAGAGCGATCTCAACGGTCAATGGCGTGGCGCCGGAACGCTTGAAAATCCCCAAACTAAACCTTAACGCCAAGATTCAGCCGGTGGGGGTGGCGTCAATCAGCGGAGTGGAGGAGGCTGTGGCCGGAGGGATGCCGGCAGATGCGGTTGACGTGGGCTGGATTGGAGATTCGGCGGCCTTCAAGCAGGCGGGAAGTACGGTACTGACCGGTCGCCATCAAGCTACGGCTGCTTTTTATAAGTTATGGAGCTTAGCAGCCGGTGACAAAATCACTTTATCCGCCGGCGTAAAATCGCGTCAATATATTGTCAGCGATGTTTTTGTTCTGGCTGAGGAGCAAGAATCCCTGGAGGTGCGGGTAAGCCACGCTGAACTGATCAAGCCTACCCCGGATGAACGATTGACGCTGGTGACCGGGGGGCAGTCTGAGCGGCAGAGAACAATTGTTATTGCCTTGCCAAAGTAAACGGAGGAGG
>JAAEOP010000788.1 GCA_024223125.1 Chloroflexota bacterium | reverse complement strand
CCCATTTCGTTGAGGAAAAGCGGTTTAGTGACCCCGTATTGTTGCATTATATTGCGGAGAAAGCTTGTTTTCCCTAAAACACCACCGCCCATTTCATCCCATCTCCCCCCCCCCCCCCCATTGTCGTGATCCTGGCGAAAACTGGTGTAAGGGACATAGAAATGGAAGGCGACGATATCAAAGTAAGGCGCGGCGCCTGCTTCCAGAATGCCTTGTAGAAAGAGTTCAGGGCGCCCGCGTCCGGGATTCGTTTCTTCAGAGTTGGGGCTGTCGAGCAGTAAACCCCC
Source organism: Chloroflexota bacterium (assembly GCA_024223125.1). Next base: position 1,264 of record JAAEOP010000788.1, on the reverse strand, counting down.
AATCCAAACTTTTGCGTTGGAATTTGCCGCTTTGACGGCTGGGGTCATGACTTTGAGCATCTCTCCGTAATGTTCGCCGCCATAATAGGGATCGTCAATATCTCCCCAGCAGCCCCAAACATTATTTGTTATGACGAGAGATGGATCTACGTCCGGCTCGTTGCCTAGCTCCCAGTGATGGACATTGAATTCATCGGTTTTGTATCTGTCAGCGAGTTGTGCCACAAAGTCGGCATATGCGGCGAACTTATCGGTGCGGATTGCGCCGCAAGAATTTGGCTCTATGGTTGCCCACGCGGGGTAATCGTCGGCAATAACGATGGGGATGATGCCTGCCGCTTTCAACGTGCGCAATCCATCTTCAAAATCACTCAACATAGACCAGTCAATCGGGTCCCCTTCATTTGGCTGCAATGCGCGCCAGGATATCATCCCATTCAGGCGAATCCAGCTAACGCCCAGTTCTTCGGCGCGGGTGAAGATAGTGCTGTTGGGGAAGTAGGTGTATTGTGTTTCTGTCCCAAAAGGCGAAACCCAGGGGTGTTTTTTTGCGATTAGGGGCAAGTAGACTTCATTACTGCCTTTTGGCGCGGCCAATGTAACATGATTGCGTAAAAACCATGCTGTCAGCATTAGCATAAAGATAGCGAGGCTGGTTGCAGCGATGATGATAAATCTGTTTTTTAAGGAAGGCATAATAAATCTCCTTACGGGTGCATTCTTATGGGTGTAAAAGAACGTAGATGGGGGCAAATTGTACTTGCAATTGGTAATAGTTGCCCGACAACGTAGGCGTGATAGGGTTGTTTTCCCGGTCATAAGCAGCAATAAAAGTCTCAGCAGGAATAGAAACAACATGAGTAGCGTCATTTCTGGACCACAGCACCTGCACAAGGCGCGTTCTGCTTGTGAAAATATATCCCTCTACCCAAATACCATGCTCTGCAGGAGCGGCATAGGTTGTTCCCTTAAGTTGGTTGTTGAGTGTCTGGTAGGCGGTATAAACTGGGCGGGGAGTTTGGTCGCTGTTGAACATACCTGTGTGACGCCATCCAGGGCCATTGAGCGTGTACCAGATGAAACCCATGACATCTTCGCTCATCCCGCGTACAAAAGTGCGCACCGCGAAATCCGCTTGCATTTCAAAGAAGGCATCTCCAGGTGGCACACACCACTCCGCTGGCTCCCCCGCCACCGTTTCGGCGCACATGAACCCGGTTTCGTTGAGGAACACGGGTTTGCTTACCCCATACTGCTGCATAAT
>JAAEOP010000787.1 GCA_024223125.1 Chloroflexota bacterium | reverse complement strand
TCATTTCTATCATTGACATCATCGAGGCTTCAGAAGGATGATGGCCGCCTCCTAGTTCCTTAACCACTTCCTGGGTATGGGAAAAATTGAAGTCGCGATTGTATTGATATTGCACCCAAGAGAAGTCTGGGTTCTTGATTGGCAGGTGGGTACTAAAAGCCCACGCGTCCATGCCCATCCCGTCTGGAAGGTTGGCTTCCATTGCGGTCAGCTATTGATTATGGATTGGGGAGTATTTGGGCACTTCAAATTCTTTGGCGGCAATCCAGGCAGTAGGTGTGTAAAATGGTTCAGCGTGAAGATGTGGTATTGTACCAGCCGCGTCAAACCCTTCATATTCGCCATTTTTGATGACAAATCCAGTGGGATTTCCGAGTGTATCGACCCGCATTACTGAGCCATCCACCGGGTTATGCCAGATTTCTACGCCACTGCCTTGCCAGGTGACAGCCTCTGGTGCTTCTATCAGGGTATAGCCTTTCGTAGCGAGCGTCATCCGAACATCATCTACCTGTTGCCCTGCAAGAGATGCAACATCATCCATAACAGATAAACGTTGACCTGCTATTCCATTTGCTCGGATTAGCTGCCCATCAGCTTCAATGGTGGGGCCATAGCCTTGTCGAATGGCGGTTTCTTGTGTCCGAATTTCCAGGTCAGTCCTGGGGCCAAGTTCTTTAATCTTTTCCCAGGCTGCTTGCCAATTCTGTCTTGCAATCTCTTGCGCCTGTAAAACATCATCCGCGGGAACCAACCTCATGGGGACATCAAAGTCTGA
>JAAEOP010000786.1 GCA_024223125.1 Chloroflexota bacterium | reverse complement strand
CCGGTAGTTGGCCAGCAGGTCTTCCAGTCGCTCCCCGCCCAGAAATGGGTCATGCGCTAGACGTAGCTGGCCATCATAATCACGGATATCAACCTCGATACCGCGATCCGGTGGCACCCGCTGTAGATGTTCGATGGTATTTACGCGATGTTCAATAAGCAGCATAGTATCTGTTCAGACAACTTCCTATAATTTAAACTAGAATATTTGACAGGATTTTGTTCAAAAATTTTTCATCTTGTTAATCTTGTAAATCCTGTCTATTTCCATTTGGTACCAGCTCGTCCGGGTTATGACATTACCAATTTTTGCGCCAGTTGGCCGTAATAATCGAACTATCAGCTGTTACCTCAACCTCAACGGTTTCTGACAACGTGGACAGCACGGTTTGGCCGTCTTCCGTATACACCACCGTCAACTGCCATTTGCAAGGGATCGGTCTTTTGTCTACGGTAATGTCATAAAATCCGGGCGGGTCATCGGCGCTATCATTAGAGTCAAAACCGCCTACCGGACCGGAGGGATTGGAGATGATTCGATAGGTGCCGCACTGCGCCTCGACCGTGACGCCGTTGGCCGGATTGCCGTTGACATCAGTGATGTTGCCCAAAAAGCGGGTCAGGCCGTAGTTGGTGTCATCATACCAGCCGGTCGGCTCAAACTGAAATTTGGGTAGCGTGGGTGGGGGCGGTATGGGAGTCGCGGTTGG
>JAAEOP010000785.1 GCA_024223125.1 Chloroflexota bacterium | reverse complement strand
CAAGGGGTGACAAGGGCTTGCTGCCCGAGCGCGCGGACTTCATTCGCGACGACATCCAACTCATTGACAGTGCGGGCCGCGAGTGTCAGTCGCGCGCCTTTTTGCGCAAAGCCCAGGGCGATAGCCCGGCCAATACCGCGCCCTGCGCCGGTAATGATGGCAATTTTGTTTTGCAAGGGCATGTTTTCCTCAGTCGCAGAAAAGCCGCCTCAGTGATGAGACGGCTTATTTGGTTCCAGAAAAATTGAACCCAGCCCGTTTGGTTTCAGATTTCACGGGCGGGGTGGCAAATATTTTTTGAAAAGTCCCCGGATTATCAGTACACCACAATCAGGTTGTCGGTTTCTGGAAAACAGAGCATAAATCACGGTTGAAGATGAGACGCATACCGTTCCCCAGAAATCCATGGCTACTGATTATTCTGCACTTTCATCGTCTTCATCGTCATCGCTGCGCAGGCCTTCGCGGAAGGCGCGGATGCCGCTGCCCAGTTCTCCCGCGATTTTACCAATGCGACCAACACCAAAGAGGACAATGACAATCAAAAGAATGATGATTAATTCGGTAGGGCCTAGTCTCATGTTTAGCTCCAGATTGTTGTATTCTTCCCATCTTTTGGGACAGGGACAACAAAAGTCTCT
>JAAEOP010000784.1 GCA_024223125.1 Chloroflexota bacterium | reverse complement strand
GAGACAACCCGCCCCGTGCAGCCCGACATCCTCTTTATCAACGCCGAAAACCAACCCGCTCCCGGTGCAAAATTTTTTGAAGGCGCCCCCGATCTGATTGTAGAAGTCATCTCTCCCAGCTCCATCCGTACCGACCGGCACATTAAGTTCAATACCTACGAACAAGCCGGCGTGGCCGAATATTGGCTGGCCGACCCCAAAACCAAATCGGTTGAAGTCTATACGCTCTCCGGCAACGAGTATGCTCTGGTCGGCCAATTCACCCCCAGCGAAATCATCGAGTCGAAACTATTGGCCGGTCTCACTATCACCACCGAAACCCTGTTCAATACCTGATTTTACCTTCATAGTGATGGATAGTAGACCCATTAGTAACTACTCAGGCTCAGGTGCGACGCACTTAGTAAATCGCTTTTTCTTGCAAATTGCTGCCCAACACAGTCAAAATTTGTACTTGTAGGGCGCTTCGTGAAGTGCGTTGCACCTATAGCTGAGTAGTTACACCCATTATAGACACAACCCGGTTTCCACCAGTTAAGGTAGCTCCGAAAAAATAATTGTCCAAAAATCCGTGATGCGTGATCCGTGATAAAACTGCTTTGTCACGCATCACGGATCACGCGTTACGGCGAATTGGCGACAAGGGTTGGGATGATTT
>JAAEOP010000783.1 GCA_024223125.1 Chloroflexota bacterium | reverse complement strand
CTCTCCGGGGGAGCAGGGATTCCATTGGTTGAGGATATGGGCAGCGGTTTGCTGATCAATCTGACTCGATACAGGCTTTCAGATGAGCCGACAGTACAAGAGAGCTTGGCGGTCGGTGTGGATGTCATTACCTTTAGCGGCGACAAATTGCTGGGGGGGCCCCAGGCAGGCATTATTGTCGGGAAAAAGAGATATATAGATCTGATGAAAGCCCACCCTCTGAATCGGGCGCTGCGCGTTGATAAAATGACATTGGCGGCTTTGGAAGTGACATTGTCTCATTACCGGCATGAAGAGGAAGCTATGAAAGAGATTGTGACATTACAGAAGATTGCGATCACAACAGTAGAATTAAAAGCCAAAGCGAGTAATTTGCTCTCACAATTGCAGCAAGCTTCTATTCCGGCGTATATCACAAATGCCTTTTCTCAGGTTGGAGGCGGTGCGTTACCGGTACAAGAACTTCCGACCTACTGCGTTGTATTGAATGCCTATACCTTTTCACCAACTCAGATTGAAATGAGATTGCGCCAGGGAACACCGCCGATCATCGGACGCATCGTCAAAGACCATTATCTGTTGGACGTCCGCACCCTTGAAGAGGAAGAATTTCCGCTTATTGTTCGACAAATTCAATCGCAACTTGGCATTTCCAAT
>JAAEOP010000782.1 GCA_024223125.1 Chloroflexota bacterium | reverse complement strand
GGTTGAAGCCATTGGCGCTCATCCCAATGTTGACTTACAAACCCTGCTATTGCCAATTGTAGGCGTAGACAAAGACACGCTAGTACGAGAGAAGCAAGATGGGATATTGTGGTTCAACCATATTTATTCCGATCAAAATGGCCCAACGGGCCTCATCGGGTCACCTACTGATTTAGCCCGCCTGGCGATGGCCTACTTAAATGGGGGCGAACTAAACGGTCAACGCATTTTGTCAGAGGAGTCAGTGTCCATGATGACCCATGAAAGTCATATTGTCCCTGGGGACACACCTGACGCCGCCGCATTTGATGAGATGTTTCAGGGTCTTGGTTGGGCTGTTGTGCCCACGGGAAACAGCTTTTATCTCACCCATTCCGGTGGTGGGCCAGGGTTTTCCACCAACATGCAATTGTACCCAGACCGTAATCTTGGTCTGGTGATAATGGCCAATGGCACCTACCTTGATAGGGATCGAATTCTCGACCTCGCCGCCAGCCTGGATTGGTAGAAATCAATCAAATTAAATTCGCACACCATCAGTTTAAACATGAAGAAGGAAAAGAAAATGAAAGTACAATCTATGAAAAAGCAGTTAATTCCTATTTTCACCGCCATGCTGTTCCTCATACTTCTGGGAGCTTGCGGCGGTAATGAAGCAGTTCCCATC
>JAAEOP010000781.1 GCA_024223125.1 Chloroflexota bacterium | reverse complement strand
GGCCATCTCCGGAGTTCAGAGTCTGCAAGTCTTTGAAAACTTTGTTGATCTGGCCGAGGCTACGTTGACAGCCCTCCCAGAACAGGTCAAGGCCGTCGGCGCCACCGGCCGCTTTGCCGCCGACCCGCCGGAAACTGCCGAAACCTTTGCCCGCATCCGGCGTCACTATGAAAACGGTTGGCTGGGGGCCGACCGTTGCGAACGAGTCTGGCCCTATTTTGGAGAAGCCTTTGCCCTACTGCTGGAGGCCACCGCGCCCGGCTTGTGGGGTGAGCCGAACAGCCTCAACATCGCCGGCCCCTTGAGTGGACCGGACATTCTGGGTTATCTTTACCAAACCTGGGCCAATGGCAGCCGGGCCGCCAATGGAGCAATATACAGTCCGTGGCCGGTAGCCCGCCTGATGGCCGAGTTAACTCTGGGCCAAAACGGAGAACGGCTGGTCTACGACCGGCTCAAGGAAGCGCTGTGTCATCCCGACAACATCCTCGGCGCGGCGGTGCTTTTAGCCGGATTGGTTGTGCCGGAGGATGAGCCGGGTGCAATGCGGGATTACTTCATCACCCGGGTTGTGCCGGCGTGTGGAGAATTCTTCAAACCAGTCAGTGTTTGCGATCCGGCCATCGGAAGTTCTATTCTTAATTTGGCAGCGGCCAGCATAATGCCGGAGTGGATGGTCAAGATGGGGCTCATCATTTTCGCAGGTCAGGACATTAGCAGAATTGCTGTCAGTGTTTCCCGGGTTCAAGCCAAGGCTTATGGTCTTAACGGCTACGCTTTGCAACTGGAAGCAGCGGTACTCGAAGCCTTGCAAGCCCGGCAGCAGGCCATCGAACAACCGTCCATTTTGCCCCAATCCCCAACTCAAATCATCCGGGATGTATACCAGAATGAGCACGCTCCGCCAATGATTAATGGTACCGGCCCATCATTTGAGCAGATGTTCAAAGCGGCGGCAATCACGCACTTGGCTTGAGACACATTGACAACAAAAGACGCTCAATAAAGGAAAGTCGACCTGTTGGCGCCAAATAGATCAGTAACAAAGCCTGTCGCAAAGAAAGCGGCAGGCTTTTTGTTTTTCAGTTACCGTAAGCTTGAGGGCCTCACTTTTCTTGCAAATTCTCCCCCAAAACCCTACATATTGCCCCCAAATTCTATGGTATCTACCTCACCCATCAAAATTTCTGACCTGAAGTATCTGATCCAAGGCCCGCTCCGGGTCACAACTTCCTCCCAAAAACCCCGCCGGAATTCGACGGACTCACAACTTTCCCCCAACCATCCCGGTGATTTTCCCGCAAGAATCACGGGGCGTTGGTCTGGGCGGGGCCAGCCGCTCGCCAGCCCCGAATCGCTCCTGTCCAGCCCTACAACTATCTCACCAATTCCACCCAAATTCCCCTCAAAGAAAACCCACAAAACCACAGAATTATCCAACCTGGTGTTGAGCAAGCCTCAAAACGCAAGCTCCCCGCTT
>JAAEOP010000780.1 GCA_024223125.1 Chloroflexota bacterium | reverse complement strand
CAATTTGTAACCAGCGAAGAAGCGCAGACAGCTACGGCTGACGAAATTGAAAGAAGCCTTTTCCAACTATTATTGAGTTTGGGGGCACAATTGTTGCTTCTCTTCTTTCAAATGCGTTCCCAAACATGCTCGCGTGATACTGTTATAGTTCAGTCGAATTCTGTCCACCACGACTTATTGAGAAGATACGTGCAGAATGTGGAAACAATGTAACCCAGTTTTCCGATTGGGCGGCGGGTTGAGCTATGTCGCCACGAGAAATGAGAAGCCTCTCAAATTTTGTGAAGATGGTTGATAGAATTGAATGCTTGCGGATAATTGCACCAACCAAAACAACAATTGGCTGTAGAGTTGGCCGACGATGCCCAGATTGCGGTGTTTATTTCTCGTTATAAAAACTGGCGTGGGCCGGAGACGGCCGCCAGTTGTGCCGGTGGCATCGGCGAGCCTATTGGATAAGATAGAATTTTGTAACTATGCAGGTGTCTCCCGACGGTCATACCCGTGAAGACGGTTATCCAGGTGTGTAGATTTCTATCTTTGCAGGAATGACCTATATTGGTAACGAATTTTTAATTTGTGGAGTGAAAAATGAGTTCGGATAATAAAAAGTGGATCATTATTGGCGCTGTTGTGATTGGCATATTGGGTTTGGGTTATATTCTGTATTTAAGTGTGCGGCCAGAACCGACAATTTCAGGGTTGATGCAGTTTCCACGGCCGTCTCGTGGGCACGACAATTCTTTGTCATTTGCTTTTGCAGAAAATCCTTTGCCGGCGGCTGGTGGAGCGCATTGGGATATCTGGCAAAATTGCGGCATTTATGATGAACCGATTGAAACGGGTTATGCCATTCATTCTTTGGAACATGGGGCGGTGTGGATTACGTATCAGCCAGAGTTGTTTGAGGATCAGGTTGCTGAACTACGAGCACGGGTTGAAGGGGATGAGTTTCTCTTGTTATCACCATATCCCGGTTTGCAAAGTCCTGTTGTCTTAACCGCCTGGGGATTACAGTTGCAGGTGGATGATGCCGCTGACGGCCGTATTGATCAATTCATCAGCCGCTACCGTTTGGGTTCCCAAACGCCGGAGCCTGGCGCTGCCTGTGATCGTGGTATAGGCGACCCGGTTGACCGCATTGTGGAAACTGGCAACGAAGCGATGGACGCCCCTTAGTCCCTCCTCACTATCGATAAATCTGGCTAATACCAACCATTAACTCAACTGTATGAAATCTTGTAAACACGGATAGGAAAAACACAGATATGTTTGTTTTTCCATGTTCTTTCTATCTGTGTTTACATTTTTTTTGCTAGGCTACACTGGCAAAAGATGTAGTATCTGAAAGAATAATCTGGAGGAAGAAAATGCAAACAAGTAAACAAAAAAATCATGGCTGGCACTGGGTTTTATGGAGCACGGCCGTGATTCTGACCACACTCCTCATCGCCGCCAGTCAAACGGCTTATGCTCATGAGCGGGTGGAAATAGGCCCCTATGTTGTTGTGGTGGGCTGGTTAAACGAACCACCCATTATTGGTGAGCGGAACGCTTTGACCGTTGAGATTACCGAAAATGAAGAAGCGGTTGTGGGCGCCGAAGCAAATCTGGACGCTGAACTTGTTTTTGGCCCCGAAACCTTCCGTGCTAATCTCAACCCTACCACGACGCCCGGCTTCTACACGGTGGATATTTTCCCTACGATACGGGGGCAATATGCAGTCCATTTGTTTGGTAAATTGGGTGAGACGGATGTGGATGTGGCGATAGAACCGGAAGAAGTTTTTCCTGCTTCACGCATTCAATTCCCAGAACCGCTGCCCGATACACGAGCGTTGCAAAAAGAAATCACTGTCCTGGAAGAGCAATTGCAATTTATGCGGATGCTGACGTTTACGGCCGTTGGGTTAGGTCTCTTTGGCATCTTGTTGGCCGGTTTTGGTCTCTTTCGCAAAAAATAGTTGGGTAAATATTGTAGGACGAACTAGTGATTCATCTGGGCAATTTATCAAATTGCCCTACGAAAATTGAGGAAAGCAAACATGTTGAATCAAATGAAACAACCCCAAAAGACGCTCATTTTGGGACTTCTTTTAATGCTCATCTTTACGGCCGCTTGTAACAGTAGTGGCGGCCGTGAACCATCTGCTGATGAGAGTGAGACAATGAGTGAGATGGATCATGAAGAAATGGATCAAGAAGACGAAGATGAGATGGAGCATGAGGAAATGGAAGGAATGGAGCACGACAATGACAATCATGATGGTGTGAACCGCATTCCCAATCTGGATGGCGCGGCCATTCGCATCGTCTCTCCTACCGGTGGCGATTCGTTCAAAGCGGGGGAGCAAATTCTGGTTGAAGTAGAGGTAGAAAACTTCAAACTTGGTGAAGGTGACAAGCATTGGCACATTTACATTGATGGATCCTCTTGGGGGATGGTGATGGGTGAAAATAGAGATCAACCCATATCGGGCCTCGAACCCGGCGAACATGAGATTGCTGTCTATCTATCCATTCAAACCCATGAAGAATACATGGATGGCGATCAGATTATGATCACGGTTGAGGAGTAAAGGGAGTGGTAAGTTGCAAATATGCAAGTGAGGTCAGGGTCAAATAAATTATCAATCGACAATTGACAATTAACAATTGTGACATGGTTCATTTTGGGTATATATCATCTTTACAGTCTTGTATGTACATTGTGTAACTACGTTGTACGCTTTGGGCGAATTTACTCCTGTACGCAACTGCAGAATTTAGCAAAGCGACTAAATAGGTCGGCAAACACTGT
>JAAEOP010000779.1 GCA_024223125.1 Chloroflexota bacterium | reverse complement strand
GTAAGGGAAGTCATCGTATATGGCACAATCCGGCAACCAATCAAGTAGCGTCTATACCAGATTGGGGTTCAAAAGACTTAGCGCCGGGGACGGTGAGAGCCATCATACGTGAATTGGGCATTAGCCGTAAAGATTTTGGGCCTTTGATCTAAAAACGGCCGCCGATGGCCAGGCAAATGATTACTTTGGCGCGGCCGTGACCTTCAACGAAACCGGTCAGGCGCTGTTTACTTATGATGCGGCCGTTACCACCACCTACCACAACGACAACATGGGCCTCTCCCAGGTGTTAATGAGCGACGACGGCACAACCCAAACAACAAACCTCTTTGGCCTGGATTTGATATTTGTAGACGATGGCACAGAGCAGCGTGTTTTGTTGACAGATGGGTTGGGCAGCGGCCGTGTAGAAATGGTGGGCTCTTATCCGCTCCTTCCTTCAACTTGTGCTGAGTTTATCGAAGTATCCGTCGTTGGCATAGCAAAAAATAATGATATTATCCAATCCCCATGAAAATACACGACCTCACCCTCCCCATTTCCCCCAATCTAATTGTCTGGCCAGGCGATCCGCCGGTAACCATCAAGCGTGAATTAGATATGGACAAAGGGGACATTTGCACCCTCAGCGCTGTCGCTATGAGCGCCCATACCGGAACCCATCTGGACGCACCGGCCCATTTCATCCCCGACGGCCGAGGTGTGGAAACGTTGGATTTGCAGGTATTGGTGGGCACGGCCGTCGTCGTCGAAACATTAAATGCAACCCAAATTACCGCAGAGGTGTTAGACTCCTTGTCCATCCCTCCAGGCACAAAACGGCTCCTCATCAAAACCAGCAATTCCGCTCGCTGGGCGGCCGGTGAAACCGATTTTTATGAAGAGTATGTGGCTGTTACGACCGTTGGCGCTCAATGGTTGGTAGATCATGGTATCAAACTGGTGGGCGTTGATTACCTTTCCGTTGCTCCGTTTACGGCTCTTGTCGAATGTCATCAAATTTTATTAGGCGCGGGCGTCATTCCCGTAGAAGGATTAAATCTCCATCACATTTCCCCCGGCACATACCAATTCATCTGCCTGCCCCTCCTCATCCCCGGCAGCGATGGCGCTCCCTGTCGGGCCATCCTTTTAGAAGATTAGGTGGGACTGGTACTGCTCAGACAAAAGGGGTAGAGAGAGACGGCCGTTGCAATCCCCCCCTGAAACTAGTCGAAGTACTCTTGACACGTTCCATCAGGCTGTCAGTTGTAACCAACTTAACAGTACGACTTTCCCGCCAAGCTTCGTCTAAAAAAGCAGCAGCCAATCTTAATTATACCGGCAAAACAGGAGAGACAGATGACCGAACCAACCATCACCCTTTATGGCGCTCATTGGTGCCCGGATTGCCGTCGCAACAAGCAATTTTTAGGCGAGCATCAAATTCCTTATAACTGGGTAGATATTGAGCAAGATAAAGAGGCCGAAACGTTTGTTATCCAGGCCAACGAGGGCAAACGTATCATTCCCACCATTCTTTTTGAGGATGGCTCTACATTGGTGGAACCGAGCAATGCGGAATTGGCCGCCAAATTGGGGCTAAAAACCACTGCCAGCCGCCATCATTATGATCTGGTCATTATTGGCGGCGGGCCGGCCGGGTTAACGGCCGCCCTCTACACTGCCCGCGAAGGAATAGACACCCTGGTCATCGAACGAGCTGCTTTTGGCGGTCAGGTGGCCGCAACAGAAAAGTTGGACAACATGCCCGGTTTCCCCGACAGTATCTCTGGGCTGGATTTTTCTAACCGGCTGCGGCAGCAAGCGGAGAAGTTCGGCGTAGAGCTTTTACAGGCACAAGATGTGGTTAACATTCACAGCCACGATAATTACCATTATGTATTTACGGCCGATGGCAGCGAATACAGCGGCAGCGCCCTGCTCATTGTGACTGGCAGCAAATATAAACGACTCAACGTAAACGGCGAATCCAAATACATTGGGGCCGGTATCCACTTTTGCGCCACCTGTGATGGGCCATTTTACAAAGGCAAACATGTGGTAGTAGTGGGCGGCGGCAACAGCGCGGCCGAAGAAAGCCTGCTGCTAACCAAATTTGCCGACAAAGTAACTGTCCTGGTACGTTCCGGCAAATTTAAGGCCAGCCAGATTATTCAGGAAAATGTACTCAACGATCCTAAGGTTGAGGTGCGTTGGCATACGGAAGTACGAGAATTTGAGGGAGCCAAAGCCAAGCTCAATCAAATCAACCTGATCAATAACCAGACGGGCGAAACGGACACGCTGGCTGTAGACGGCGCCTTTATCTTCATTGGGCTGAAACCGAATACCGCTTTTCTGGCAGAGAGTGGTGTGACGCTTAATGAGTGGGGGTTTATTGTGACCGGGCACGATCTGGTGCATGATGGAGGGCCGTTGGCGAGATTTAACGGCCGTGAACCCCACATCCTAGAAACCAGTGTTCCCGGCATTTTTGCCGCCGGAGATGTCCGCGCTACCAGCACCAAACAAGTTGCCAGCGCGGCCGGAGAAGGAGCTACGGCCGCGCTGCTTATTCGTGAATATTTGAAAACCGTGTAGACAGTGGGGGGTAGGGTGATGGGGAGACGGCCGTGTTCACTACCCCCACGCAAATCACCGCACAAAACAAGGAGTGAGTTTGCTTATCTGTTTAATCGGCTGGGAGTAGATGTCACCTGGCTGGTGGGGCGGCGGGACGGCAGGCTGTGAGGTTGGCAGCAGCGGCCGTTGCCATTCAACAAAACACGGCAATAGATGATCTGGCAGCTTTACATTATTCGTCGCCAGAGGTTTGCCAGCTTAACGTTTGCAGCCCCACGCTCAACGCCGACTTAAATGTGGAGGGGTCTGAGGTGAGCATCTTGACATAGGTCCAGATAGGACCGGGGCGCATGGCCCATTCGCGGAAGGCTCGCCGCTGCCAATATAGCAAACGTTCGGCCGGTAAATCTTTGTAATCCAGCACCGTACCCTTATCCATATCCACATGTTCCCAGCGCGTACCGGGGCGGAACCAGCCATTTTCCACTACTTCAAAAAAGAACGGTGTCCCTGGATACGGCGCCGCCACATGGAAGAGAGCAATGTCCAACGGCAACCCTTTAGAAAAATCAATCGTGTCCCGAATAGTATCTTCCGTTTCTCCGGGCAAGCCGATGATGAAGTAGCCCCAATTCTTGATGCCCGCTTTTTTGGCCCAGCGCAGCGCTTGTTCCGCTTTAGCGGGGTTAGCGCCTTTGCGAGCGTGACGCAAAATCTGCTCGTTACCGCTTTCAATGCCCCAGGAAATAAGCCAGCAGCCAGCTTTGCCCATCCATTCCAGCATCTCTTCATCCACAAAATCTACGCGACTGTTGCAAGTCCAGCGTAAATTAATGCCTTGTTCAACCATCAACTTACACAAACCCATCACCTGATCACGGTTAACGGTGAACAAATCCGCATACATATGGATATTGTTGAGGCCCATCTTCTTGAGAATCCACAACTCTTCCATAATGTGTTCGGGCGTCCGTATTCGCACCGAGAATTGGTAGCTAACGTGTTTGATGCAGTAGGTGCAACCGGCCGGACAGCCACGACTGGTGACGATGAAGGTGAATGGCCCTTTGATGAGGGGCATACGATATTTTTCCCACGGCAGTAGATGGTGCAGCGGGTGCGGCAAATCATTCAGGTCTTGGATAAACGGCCGTGTAAAATTCACCACTACCTCATCTCCATCACGCCAGACCAATCCTTTGATGTTGTGGAAATCTACATTCCCGTCTTCATCAATGGCCGGTTTGTAAAGGGGATCGTGTTTGTCAAAAATCGTCTGGATGTTTTGCGGCCGTTCATTAACTTTGTCTTCCAATACATCCAGCAAATCCCGAATTGTCAGGTCTGGCTCACCCAGCAGGATATAATCCAACGCCGGATACGGCTGCATTGTCTCCCGCGGGATGGGTGTGACATGGGTTCCAAAAGCGATGGTTTGTGCCCCCCGCGCCTTAGCCAGAAAACAACCATACATATCATTTTCCAATGTGGGGGCTGTCACATGCGTCAGGTAATATTTGGGCTGATATTTGTCCAACATTTTACCGAATTCAGGCCAGGTCATTCGTTCGGCATTGGCATCAATAATGGCCACTTTATGTTGTGGGGCTAACAATGCAGCCATCTGTGCCAGAGAAACCTGGGGCCAAACCATGTTTTCACGAGTGCGCCGCCCTACTCGATGTTGGGTACGAATCCACAAACTGCCGTCCGGGGTAGGCGGGTTGACAAGGACAATATCTACGGCCGTTTCCATCTGTTTATCTGACAACAATCCCTGGTGTACAATCTCATCCGCATCAGGGAATTTAGCCATCCGTAGTTTGGGAACGCGGCGCGTACCTAAGTTTTGTTTGAGCGGATCTTTCTTTTGCGAACGGCCGTTTTTGCGCTTATTTCCATTGGGACTGGAACTGTTTGCCTTTTTGATTTCTTCATCAACTTGAATATCTTTAAGTTCTACCTTACTCATGATCCATACCCCTTTAAGTCTTGGGCAATTGCCACTTCGCGCTGACTTAATTCTTCCAAAACTCGCAGTAATATCCAGTAAACCAATAACTGCATTCCCACCAGAATAGACATGGCGCTCATTAGCATATAAAACCACAGCCTTTCAATGGGCCAGTTACCGCCAATGGTCAACCCTATACTCACGGCTCCGAGCAAAAGACCAGCCACCAGGCCAACCAGACCCAGCCAACCAAAATGATGTTCGATGGGTTTCTTAAACAAGGGTTTCTTAAATAGACCTTGCCGAATTTGACGGCCGTGAAAAATAGAAACCATATAATTAAATGTAACCCCTAGTGCAAAAATGCTGATACCACCGACTGAAGCCACCAGAGCAGTGAAAATGGCGGCTACGCCAAATACATTCAACGTCGTGACATTACTGAGCCGGGCGATAATCAAACCAAGCATCACCAACACAGCGATACCAATACTGGCTAACCCGATTAACCCTAATAGGCGCACCGGATTGTACGTCAACGCTGTCCAGACGATGGATTGTAAAAATAAAGTACCGTCATTCACCACGCTCAATTTAGAGTCGCCGAGACGTTCACTGTATGGTATTGGAATCTCTTCCAGTTCAATATTTTCATGCACGGCGCGGGTACTCATGACCGGCGTCAAATTCAGACCATCTGGCAGCGGATAAACCTTGTCCAAAATCTCTCGCTTAAATACGCGCATGCCGCTGGCCGGATCATTCACTTTATGATTCCCCAAAATCGTGAGCAGGTTTGACCAAATGAAGTTGCCTAATTTTCGCGTGGCCGGCATATGGCTTTCGGCGCCGGAACGGCGCGACCCGACAACTAAATCAGCCCCATCAATAGCTGCCTGACAAAGCTGTGGAAAATATTCTGGCGGGTACGTACCATCAGCATCTAAAAAACCAATCAATTCACCGGACGCCTGGCTGAAACCGGTTTTTAGAGCGCCGCCATACCCTTTATTCTGAGGGTGCCGCACCAATGTAACGCCGGTAATGTCACCGGCAATTTCTACTGTTTTGTCGGAGGAACCATCATCCACAACTAAAAGTTCTAAACCATCTACGCCCACCTGTTTGAGAGCGTCACGAATAGATAGAACGCGGTGGGCAATTTCGGCGATGCCGTCTTCTTCATTGTAGGCGGGAATTACTACAGATAATGTTGTCATATTAAATACCTGAGAGAATATTTCCTTATCTAAAGGTAAACGGTGCGATCGGAGTGAACGGCCGTGCCATCAATTTCTTTAATCTTGCGGGCCGGAATGCCGGCCACGACGCTGTGTGGGGGAACATCTTTCGTGACAACTGCTCCAGCAGCCACAACGGCCCCCCGTCCTACGCAAACGCCGTCGGTAATAACTGCGCCGGCTCCAAGCCAGACATCATCTTCAATGACAATTCCTTCGGCCGTAATGCCTTGATCTGTAAACGGCCGTTCTGGGTCAGCAAATACATGGTTTACAGCAATAATCTGGGTAAATGGAGAGGTATACACCCGGTCGCCAATTGTCACCCCTCCTTGTCCGCGAATAACTGAATATTCACCAATCAGACTTTTCTTGCCGATTGTAACACCTGACTTTGGCAAGTCACGAAAATTATAAACGTGCAAAATGGCTCCGTGCATGATAATTGTTTCGTCCCCAATTTCTATACCGCTGGGGCAAGCATGAAGATAACTTTTCTCATCTAAATAAACGCCGTGCCCTAATTTGATGTTATCGGCAAAGCGGAGGCGGACTCCCTTTTCAATTGCTGCCTGCCCCTCCATTTTTAAGATAAGTCGGTATAAAATCCCACGAAGACCAATACCAATAACCGTTGGAATCCAACCTATCAGAAGATAAAGCGTTTGTTCCAAAACATAACGGCTTGTGCTGCTTGCCTGCCGGCTTAGGTATAATTTAATTCCGTCTGTTGCCGATGTCACAAATTCTCAAGTCCCAGTTCATTGTTGAATTCCATTTGGATTAGGGTCATTATTCGGCTGATCTCTTACAAACCCCATTAAGCGTAACTTGACGTAATGTAAAACGTGACCAGAGGGGGATCACGTTTTACGTTTCATACGAAATCCAAAAGATACCTGGATATATCTTTGCCGGAAACCTCGCAGGTCTGTATAATTCCCTCCGCTGAACCTCCAAGGCCCTGTAGCTCAATTGGCAGAGCATCTGACTCTTAATCAGCAGGTTGAAGGTTCAAGTCCTTCCAGGGTCATACCCAGATATAAGGTCATAGACGATTCGTACCGGAATATATGGCACGTCTATGACCTTGATGTTTTATTGAGCAATTTTGTTTTTAAAACCTGTTGCTTATTTGTTGTTTAGAGGGTTTGATCATGAAGAAACAATGTAATCATTGTGGGAAACTTAAAGATGAAATAGAGTTCAGTTGGCGCTGGAAAGCATTGGGTATCAGGCAGGGAGCGTGCAAAGTTTGCAAGGCAAAACAGGATCAAAACTGGTATTGAAGTAAGGGTGAGGCACATCGTATTAAATCTGCTCAACAGAAAAGAGAACGTAGGGCCGAAGCAAGAGCGTTTATCTGGGATTTTTTAGAAAAACATCCATGCGTTGATTGTGGAGAGAGAAATCCAGTAGTTTTAGAATTTGACCATGTGAGGGGCAATAAGGTCACAAACATTTCAAGTATGGCAAGTCGTGGTTATTCCATAGTGCATATCCAAGCAAGAAATTAGTAAGTGTGTAGTAAGGTGCGCCAACTGTCACAGAAAGAAAACCAGTAAACAAAGTGGGTGGTTCAGAAAGTAATCTATTGAAGTGACTGAGGGCAAATCTAAATAAGGTAAGATATATAACTAACTACCAGCTAAATCTCATGAAAAATATTGTCCTTACCGGGTTTATGGGTACGGGTAAAACAACTGTCGGGCAGCTACTGGCTGAGAAGTTGGGATTTACGTTCATTGATACCGACGCTTTGATTGAAGCCCGCGACGGCCGACCCATTACGGACATTTTTGCCCAATCAGGCGTAGCAGCTTTCCGGCAGATGGAAACGGCCGTGGCGCTGGAATTGGCCGGCCGAACCAATCTCGTCATCTCCACCGGCGGCCGCTTGATGTTAGACCCTGTTAATGCGGCCGCTCTCACTAAAAACGGCCGTGTCTTTTGCCTGACGGCCGCTCCGAAAGAAATTTTGCGTCGGGTAGAGGAGACATCAAAACGGCCGTTGCTTAATGTCCCCAATCCCGCCACTCGTATTCAATCTTTATTGGCTCAACGTGAAGCAGCTTACGGCCGTTTTACCCAAATACAAACAGATGGCAAAACGGCCGTACAAGTTGCAGAGGAGATAATCTCATGGGTTTCCACGAAATAAATAGCCGTCCCTGGAAAGAATTACTGCCCGGTGTACGTATGCGCAGCTTTTGGGGAGATGAAATGTTAGTCTGCCATATAGAAATAGCGCCAGGAGCCGTCGCCCCCCTCCACCGACACATCCACGAGCAAAGCGGCACTGTCATCAGCGGTGAAATAGAATTTACCATTGCCGGTGAAACCCGCATTCTTAAAACAGGCGACAGCTACCTCATTCCTAGTAACGTCGAACATAAAGCGGTGGGCATCAAAAACGCAAAGCTCTTTGAAATATTCAGCCCTGTGCGTGAAGAGTATAAATATTAAGCAGATTGGAAGATTGGTTTATCTCCCAATCTCATTAACAAATATGAACAAATTCACGACCCTGCGAATCACCCATCCCACCGGGCAATATAAGGTTTATGTTGGTTCTCATTTATTAGAGCAATTACCAGAACTCACCCAAATTTCTGGCCCCTTTGCCCTCATTACGGACAGCAACGTTGGCCCCTTACACGCGGCCAAGTGTGGGCAGCCAGCCTGTATTTTGACTATCCCCACTGGAGAAAAAAACAAAACATTGGCTACTGCCAACAATTTGTATGCCCAGCTTTTGGCAGCAGGCATAGATCGCTCTGGCACGATTGTCGCGTTGGGTGGCGGCGTGGTGGGGGATGTAGCCGGTTTTGTGGCTGCCACTTTCATGCGTGGTATTGATTTTGTGCAGTGCCCTACTACTTTGTTGGCAATGGTAGATGCCAGCGTGGGCGGTAAAACAGGCGTGGATTTGCCCCAAGGCAAAAATTTAGTAGGCACATTTAAGCAGCCCACGGCCGTCTTAAGCGACATCACCACCCTACAAACCCTCCCGCCGGCAGAACTCAGCGCTGGCATGGCTGAAGTCATTAAACACGGTTTGATCAATGCTCCGGCGTTGTTTGCAGAATTGGAGATTGGAAATTGGCAACTAAACGTCAATCTCCAATCTCCAATCTCCGATCTCCAATCTCTTGTAACCCGTGCCATTCAGGTAAAACGGGATGTTGTCATGGAGGATCCATTTGAACACGGCCGTCGCGCAACTCTCAATCTTGGGCACACCTTTGGCCACGCTATTGAGCAAGTCAGCCAATATCGTATTAGCCACGGCTATGGTGTGGGCATGGGTCTGGTCGCCGCCGCCAATCTTTCTGCCCGGCTGGGATTCTGCGACCCCCTATTGCAAACCCGCATCGAAAATGCCTTAGCAAAAGCCAACCTGGATACCCGTATTCCTATAACGCTTTCCCCCAGCCACATTTACCAGGCCATGTGGAGTGACAAGAAAAAAGCTTCCGGTCAACTTCGCTTCATATTGCTACGAGATGTGGGGGATGTGTTTATTGCTGCCAATATTTTGGAAAAAGATGTGTTGGCGGCCGTGACGGCCGTACAAGGTGAAATCTAAACAAAATCTGCATTCCGCAATGCAAAAGGAGCTTTTTATGTCCGCTATTCTCATCCTTCATGGCCCCAATCTAAACCTGCTCGGCGAACGGGAAACAACTGTATACGGCCGACAAACCTTAGCCGATATCAATCAGACATTAGCACAGTTGGCGGCCAGCCAGGACGTACCCATTCAAATTCACCAATCAAACCACGAAGGAGAATTGATCGATCTCATACACCAAGCTAGAGAGTGGGCAGACGGTATCCTCATCAATCCAGGCGCTTTCACCCATACCAGCTACGCTATGCGAGACGCTATCGCCGGGGTCAATTTATCGGCCGTAGAAGTTCACCTCTCAAATATCTACGCCCGCGAGCCATTCCGCCACCAATCCGTCATCGCCCCTGTTTGTGTGGGGCAAATATCCGGGTTCGGCTGGCACAGTTACACCTTAGGCTTTCAAGCGCTGCTCAATTTTTTGGCACAAAGAAAACAAGGCGCTGAATAAATGATGGCGTATTTGTCCAATATTTCGGGGTAAAGAGGCCCGACTTTTGGCAAAAGTCGGGCCTCTTTAGGGAAACAAGAAGAGCTTAGATGCTGAATAAAGGTGGGAGGGAAATTGCATCTAAGCTCATTCTTTTTTCAGGGTGGACACAAACACGGGCAGGATGTTTTTAGATTGTTAGCAGCGATGCGGCCGAGATGAGGCTTGTTTGAGGCAGCAGTGGGGCAGCAATGGAAGTTCGATGTTCGCGTCAATACGGTATTAATGTAAGCAATGATGTGGCTTTATGATGGGTTGATGTTGGTGCAATGTATGTTTTAGGTCACCCTTACTCAGGTATTTGATACCCTTAGACTTAGTTATACTGACAAAAGGTTACAAAAATTGTTAAAATTGCTCGGTTGAAATGAAATTAGTACCAACCTCTTAATTGTTGATGATTGACCGTTGACTATTGGCCGTTGTTTAATGCGCTCGCCAATGGGGCTTCTGCTGGATAGCCGTAAGCGGCCGCTAATAATTCGATGGGATGGATAAGGGGAATGCCAGTTGCTGCGGCAATTTGCCAGCGGCACGTCTCGCTGTCACACACCGCCAATGGGCCGTTCAGTTTGCGAACAAAATCGAAGAGCGGCCGTCCCACAGCCATCGCAATATCATACTTTTCCGCTTTATACCCATAGGTTCCGCCCACCCCACAACAAGCTGCCTGACTTTCAACAATTGTCAATTCAGGAATCAAATCCATTATTTCCATACTGGGGCGGCCGATACGATGAGCACGATATTGGCAGGGTGAATGGTAAGCTAATGTCATCGGAATCGGCCGTAAGCCTTCCGTTTTCAGGTCGCCAGCATCTAATAAAAGCGCCAGAAACTCGTGGATATCAAAGGTGTTAGCCGCCAATAAGTTGGCTTCATCGGTATAGTAAGAAAGCAGTTCCGGAGCCTCTTCTTTGAGCGTCAGGGTGCAGCTTGTGGATGTGCCCACAATCACATACCCCTGCTTCACGCAATCAATCAATTGACGGATGTTGCTCTCATGAAACGCCTGCGCCGCCCCGAATTCACCGTTGGAAAGCAACGGCAGCCCACAACAATTTTGCGGCGGAATAAGAACTTCAAATCCGTTTGCTTCTAGCGTCTGCACGGCCGCCTGACCTACCCGCGCCTCATAATATTCCGTCGAACAGCCATGAAAATAAACCACCTTGCGTGAACTTTGCACAGCCCCAGATCGGTTTTTGGCCCATTTGCTAAATCGTTTGCGGGAAAATTCAGGCAAGGGTGCATTGGGGGCAATATCAAACAACAAGTTGGCAAAGAAACGGCCGAATCCACTATGTAGTAAAATATTAGCTAACGGAGCCACCGGCTGCCCCAATTTACCCAACAACTCTGGTCGGGCAATGAGATTATTTCGCAGCCTGTGCCGCCAGGGAACTTCTCCAGATTGGACGATGCGGCTACGGGCACGGCCGTTCATCTCCGCAATCCGCACCCCAGAAGGACAAACCATATTACACACCCGGCAGCCATTACAATAATCCACCGAATGGTCGGGCGCCGGCTGTCCATCATGCCGGAACCGCCCCGCCTGCGGCCCTTCATATTTGGGACCAGGGAACAGGTCGGTCACGGCCGTAACCGGACAGGCCGTCACACAAATATTGCATTTGATACATTGGTCCAGCGTCAATTCGGCCAGTTTATGGCTGTGCGATCCAATGTTCAGTTGTGCTTCCCAAATTTTAGAATTCATTTTTTGCAAACATGGATAGGAAGAAACACTGCCAAAAAAAGACATCTGTGTTCCTCCCTATCCGTGTATACCCCGCTATCATCCTATCATCATACTCCTCTAAATAATAGACATTATCAGAGTAATCATTCACTCCCCCAAGGTGCCCGGCACTGATAAACGAGTATGCTACTCCAGTAAACTTGGTAATGAAGTGCCGGGCACCTGAATGGTTACTTATCGGAAATAACTTTTTTGACTGGGTTAACAAGATTAACAGGATGAAATAATCCCGTAAATCCTGTCTGATTTCTTATTTCCGATAAGGTTGAATCCAATTACACCTGCCCGACCGCATATCCCGTCGCCAGGGCAATGCCGTCAAATGAACGTTCGCGGATGGCTTCGCAGTGGGCCAGCGTTGTACCGGCCGCATACAAATTTTCATACAGAACACGGCCGTACCCATCCACCGGCCGCAAGGCATCATCCACCTGAATCCCGGCACGGTAAATAGGATGACCGCGTGCATCCATAAAATCTTGCCGGAACCATGATTGACGGCCGTCTGTCCCTTGCACCGGTAAATCAAACACAACTTCCTTCACCTCACCCAGATGGTTGGTTGTAATGCCGCCTCCTAACAAACCGCCCGTGGCTAACACATATTGTTGGTAATGGTGAGAACGATTTCGTGCCGCCGCTTCTGTTTGCACGGCCGTAACCCGCCCCCCCTCAGCTTCAAAACCAACTGCTTCCATCCCCGCAAATACTCGGCCGCCATTCTTCTCAACGGCCGTTTTCAAAATATGATGCAGCCGCATACCGGCCACCGATGGCGGCAAACCGGGAATCTCAAAAATGGGCCGGCCCAACTGTACCTGTAAGTCTTGATGCACGGCCGTTGTCTGCTCCATCCCCAACACGGCCGGAAAACCCACCCGCTGCGCCGCGCCCAAATGTGGTTTTACGGCCGCCACAACCTCTGCCCGAAAAGCTGGCTGCTCCATCAAACGGGCCAAAATAACAGATGTCAGCATGTGTCGCTGCGCCAATGTGGGCAAATCTAACATCACATGCCGTGCAGGAATGCCTTGTTGGGTCAGATTATCCGCGGCAATATTGGGGAAGAAATCTACCAACTGTTCAAACCCTACCAACAACATCGGCGCATCGTTTGTCAAATCTCCGGCTGTCATTGTTGCCGGAGCCAGGCAAGTCGGCCGAAACGTACCCACGGCCGACGGCAGCAGCCAATTCTTCTCCAGTGAACCAAGCAAAGGATAACCTGCCGCCATACACAACTGCTTAAACCCATCCAACGCCTTAACGAGAGTCTCTATCCCGACCAAAGCATAAGGATGCTGCCGGTTTTCGGTGATGAGTTCGACCAGTTTTGAGGTGGGATTGGTCACGCCTGTACTGAGCGAAACCGAAGTGGCCGTATCACTCTCCAGCGGCCAATATCCCAACACATCCACACAACCCGCGTGCCAATGTGTCGCCCCCCACCCTTTGGCGATAAGCTGCACTCGCTTCCCACACTGGCTTGCCTGCCAGGCGGCCGTTAAACCGGCTAAACCGGAACCAATAACTAGAAGATCGTTCATTGCATTGACCGATGACAGATGACGGATGACGGTCATCCGTCATACATTTCCGGTCCTAACCGCGAAGCCTTTTCGCCTGGTAAATGATCGGCGTTGAGGACGCTCATGTAGATCAGTTCATCCAGGCGTTCTTGCTTCAACTGTGGTCCCCACAGAATGGGCATCAACCCTTTCCAGCGCTCCTGCAAAAAATCGCGCAGGGCGACATTGGTTTCTTCAATAGGCGTTTCCTTCAAATGGCGCCAGATGGCGGCTACACGATAGGTGCAAAAGCCACCCTGGCACGGCCCCATCCCTACACGCACATCGCGGCGTATGTCGTCAATCGTCTTCGCCTGGCCTGTGGTAATGGCCTGCTCCACATCCGCCCGTGTTACCAGTTCACATTCACAAATAAGCTGTCCAAATCCTTTTTCCGCTTCCGTTTTTGCCAGCCGCTGCCCTAAATAATGGTGATGACGGCCGTCTCCCTTTGCAAATGGATGCGGGGCCACAGTCTCATGAGTGATGCACGGCCGCTGCGTATCCAACTTCTCACACACCCGATCCACCGTCACCTGAGCCATTTGCCGGAACGTTGTCCATTTGCCGCCCGTAATCGTGATAAAGCCCGTCACCCCATCCCGCAATTCATGGTCTAGCAGCGTATAGGCGCGAGTCACATCACGACTATCAGCCGTTTTTGTTTCCTGGTACAACGGCCGTACCCCGCCCCAACAACGCAGCATCCGCAAATCCTGCCAACCAGGAACCAGCTTCTCTGCTTCCTGCATCATCAACTGGATTTCCCATGGTTCAATGGCGAATCGCTCCGGGTCAGGTACATTTTCATCCGTTGTGCCAATAATGGAGACTGTATGCGCGGGCACAATAATATCACCGTCGGCCGGCAGTTTGCAGCGGTTGACCACTGTATTGACAATGCGATAACTGGCCGCAATCATGATACCTTTGCCCGCTATTACCCGCACTTCAATATCGGCCGTTTGTGCCACTTTACCCACCCAGGCCCCGGCCGCATTCACTACCATATCGGCCCAAATCGTTACCTCTTCATCCCGTACCAAATCATGGCAGACAGCCCCCATTACCCTGTCACCCTGGCGGATAAGCTGCTTCACTTCATGATAATTGAGAATTTGCGCCCCGTGCTGCCGCGCCAATTCTGCTACCGACTGGGCAGCTAAAAAGGAATCGGCCGACGCATCTGGAACCCGGAAACAGCGGCTAATGTGGGGATTGAGATGGGGTTCTTCCTGGAGCATTTGAGCAATGGAGATTTCTTCACAGGGAACGCCCGTCTCCTGGCAGCCCTGAATAAATAGTTTCCCATACCCATCTTCATCCCAGGGCGTCATCACAAAAAAGCCACCTGTGTCTTCAATACAATGGGGCAACGTCCGGCGCAAGATACCGTTTTCATCAATGCACTCAACGGCCGCTTTCGGATCCTTGACCACATAACGGCCGCCACTGTGCAGTAAACCATGATACCGTCCCGTCGTCCCATGCGCCAAATCCCGTTTCTCAACAAGGGCGCACTTAAACCCACGCAGCGCCAAATCCGCTGCCACCCCCGTACCGGTCGCGCCACCGCCAATCACCAAAACTTCCGTCTGAATTATTCGCATACAAGTTAGGAAGAAATCCGATTTCTCGGAGAAATCAGATTTCTAATCCACCCAATCAAACGTGCGCGTAACGGCCTTCTTCCAATGAGTATACAGTTCCGTACTGGTGTTACTGTCCGGCGTTGGTTCCCAGGTTTTGTCCACACTCCAATTCTGCCGCATTTCATCTTTGCTTTGCCAAAAGCCGACTGCGTAACCGGCCGCATATGCTGCGCCCAAAGCTGTTGTTTCTGCTACCTGCGGCCGTATCACCGGCACGTCCAATACATCTGACTGAAACTGCATCAGCAGATCGTTGTATACCATTCCCCCATCCACCTTCAGCGTTTTTAAGGGTACGCCAGAATCCTGATTCATGGCATCCAAAACCTCACGGGTTTGGTAAGCGGTCGCTTCCAGGGCAGCGCGGGCGATATGTCCTTTGTTAACGTAGCGCGTCAGGCCCACAATCACGCCGCGAGCGTCTGAGCGCCAATAAGGAGCAAACAAACCAGAAAAAGCAGGCACAAAGTAAACGCCGCCATTGTCATCTACCGTTTGGGCATAATCTTCTACATGGTGAGAAAAGTCGAAGAAGTCGAAATTGTCCCGCAGCCATTGCACCAACGCACCGGCGATGGCCACAGACCCTTCCAGGGCATACACGGCCGCTTCGTCGCCAAACTTGTAACATACCGTCGTCAGCAAACCATGTTTGGAAGGCACAATCTCTGTGCCGGTGTTGAGGATCATGAAGCAACCGGTGCCATACGTGTTTTTGGCTTCACCGACATCAAAACAAGCCTGACCAACGGTAGCGGCCTGCTGATCTCCCAGGTCGCCGGATACAGGAATCCGGCCGCCAAAAGGGCCATCTTCTGTTGTGTAGCCATAAATGTGGGACGACGGCCGTATATCTGGCAGCATCGTCTGGGGAATCCCCATCACCTTTGCAATCGTGTCTGACCAGCGCAAGCTGTCCAGATTCATAAGCATAGTGCGGCTGGCATTGCTCACATCCGTTACATGCACTCCACCGTTGACCCCGCCGGTCAAATTCCAGATGAGCCAGGTATCCATATTGCCAAAGAGGGTGCTGCCTTTGGCGGCCGCATCACCCACTACAGGCACATTCTCTAACAGCCACTTTATTTTTGGTCCGGAAAAATAAGTCGCCAATGGCAGCCCCACCTTATCACGGAACCGATTTTGCCCCACGCCACCTTCCAATTCTTTGCAAATTTTGTCCGTGCGAGTGTCCTGCCAGACGATGGCATTGTAAAGCGGTTGGCCGGTTGTTTTATCCCAGACAACGGTTGTTTCTCGCTGATTGGTAATGCCAACGGCCGCAATGTCAGCCGCAGTTATAGCGGCCGCTTGCAATGCCCCCTTTACCACATCCTGGGTACGCGCCCAAATTTCCAGGGGATCATGTTCCACCCAGCCCGGCTTAGGGTAAATTTGTTTATGTTCCCTCTGTTGTGTCCCCACCGGTGTACCAGCATGGTTAAAAATCATACAGCGGGTACTGGTTGTACCCTGATCTATTGCCGCAACATATTTTGCCATTTTAACTCCTATGTAAATGTAGCCCGATTTGATAAATTGCCCCCCGATTTACCAAATCGGGCTGCAATTTTCCTTCATTTGTTGGTGCGCTGCGGTGCGTGGTATCTCTTCTGTAAATGCGTTTTCAGTGCGCCCTTTAGTGCGTAAGGCCAATTCCAGAAAATAATGATCCCGAATTGATGTCATTTCGGGAATTGGCTGGAGGCTTTTTCAAAACGGGTAGGATCATTTAATTTTTGAAAAAGCCTAAACGGAGTAATTTAGGTAAATGGATAATTGAGTAATCTGATTATACATTACCAATCCATATCCATTCCGGCAAGGGCTGTATAAAGCAGAGCAATCGCTTTCTAAAAAAATGAGGTGGCGTGGTGGCTTGAAATTATTAGCCCCGGCTCAAACGGAGTATAATGGTACCCGATTTTACATGAAAGGAGAGTTGGTTACATGATTGAAGAACATGAGGAACAAGAAACAGCCGTCAAGGATTCAGAGGAAAACAACCCTCCTCTAATGAATGCGGAAGAGGCAGAACTGCTGACCCGTAAGCGAGAATTATTGGATGAGTTAGACCAGTTGGTGGCAGAGCTGCGAACGGCCGTGCCCCAGGCTGGCGTCAACGCCTACTCTCCCCTGTTTTTTCTGACCTACATTCGTGAGAGCATGGGTCGTTTATCTCCTGATGCCCAATTAGGCATTTTAGAAAGCTTTGATGGTATGAGCCGGGATGATATGATGGATATTGATACCTGGAAGGGAATGGCTTATATGTTTAGCTATTCGACCCGCTTCCAGGCCGGCCAACTGCGGATAAAGATGAATGAGACCCTGCCTACACCATTGCAACCAGATACATCTATCAATCTGGTAAAACAAACACTATACAAATTCACCCCAGAAATCGCCAAAAATATCATGGACTCATTACAAGGGGCTACTCGTGAGGATTTACTAGACCTGGATACGTGGAAAGGTATCTGGTATATGATGAACTACTCATTACAGTTTCAAATGAATCAGTTTAGGGAGCGGGTGTTGGGTGAGAGCGAATCTGAGGATAAAGTGGATTAGGAGATTGAGAGATTGGGAGATTAAATCCCATAATCTCCAACATGTCTTATAGAAGAAATTGAGGCAACACATTCATTTGCATCGCTTTATGTTCCTGGGTATTGTCCCGCGAATTTTTAGAGAGGAGTTGAAGTAATGGAAGATGAGGTTGATTTACGGCCGTATATCGAAACGCTTATACAGCATTGGCGTCAGATTGTGGGCATCGTTATTCTTACTGTAGCTTTCGTATTTCTTTTCACCCGCTTATTTGAACCACCATATAAAGCAAAATCATCAATCGCTATTGTTCGTTCTCGAACGAATGTATCATTTGGTTCCCGAATTCAAACCTTATCGGAAGGGGAGTTTGATTTATTTGACAGCGTTGCAAATTCTCGTCGAGATGCGTTGATCGGATTGGCACAAAGTAATGCAGTTGCCGTTCAGGCGCTAGCCGAAGTTAGCGGATTGCTACTTGAAGATGAGCAAAACATCTCCTCTTTATTGGAATTTGTAGAAATTGAGAATGACGGCGATCTGATCCACATTCTTGTTCAATACCGGGATGCAGAGATTGCAGCCCAAATTGCCAACACATGGGCACAATCCTTTGAACAAACCGCGAACAAATTATACAGCGCAAGTGATGACACAAATCTGTCACTCATCACTGATCAGGTTAAGACATCTGAAGCAGCTTACGAAGCATCTCAGCAAAATATGGAAGCGTTTATTAATAACAATGAAATAGCCTCGTTGCAACGTGAAATTAATACCATCAATGAGATTTTAGGCGCTTATCAGCAAGCGCGAAATAATATTCAATCGGGTTCTATTACATTACAAATTGACAACCAGCAAGCAATATTGGCTACTTATTATAATGATCTAAAACGGGTTGATCTGTGGTTAATAGATGCCGAGACCTTACACGAACAGGTAAGAATTGGACAAAATTCAGACGCCGAAAAACTGGCAAATACGCTCACATTTATTTCTCTTCAGAGGGATGTGTTTGGTGGCGGCGTGCCGGTAGAATTACAAATTAATTTCAATGAGCCAGGGGAAGGTATAGATCTTGAAGAAGTAGATACCCTCATCAATGTCTTGAAATTTCGCCATGAAACCACAAATGAACAAATCGAACAGATCAATAGCAACTTATCTACTTCTGACTTGAATAATCTAAATTTGGCCGATGAGCATCCGTTTAACTTGAAAATTAGAGAGCTAAATGAATCGTTACTAATCTTAGAAGCGCAACAAGAAGCAGAGGCGGCTCAAAAACGAGGGCTAATGCAATCACGCGATTTGGCCTGGGAGACTTTCCAAACCTTATTAAGAAAACAAACGGAAGTAGAGATTGCGGTGCAAACGTTGGGTTCTGAAGTGCGTCTTGCCAGTCCGGCTGTTCCACCAGAAGAACCTATTAGCAATCAAACCATTTTGAAGTTGGTGGTTGCCGCTGTCTTCAGTTTTGGTCTCATGGTGACTGTCATTTTTGCTTGGGAATGGTGGCAGACAGAGTCAAATGAAAATTCAAGTTCTGCTGAAAGTTAACCAGGTAAAAACGATCAGAACCATGTATAGGTAAAGATTGATTGTACTCATAACGATTATGATATTGTCGTTTACTTCGTTTAATTTGCTCTTATTTTGCTAATTGAGTATTATCCTCAGGTTTTGAGAGATAGTGGAGGCTGTTTGTGGAAGAGGAGATTGACTTACGGCCGTATATTGAGGCCATTCTTAAACGTTGGTATTGGGTTGTAGGTGCCGGAGTTTTGGCCGCCGTTGCAGCGTTCATCGTTGTTTCTTTGCAAACGCCAACCTATGAGGCAATATCGCTGGTAGCTGTCGTCGGCGCGAGCAACATTGTCCAGTTTGATCAACGTATTCGGGAAACGGAACAAGTAGAACCGCTCAAAGCTTTTCCCGATCTGGCATTAAGCGATCAGGTATTAAATAATTTGTTGACCGAACAGCCATTTGAAGAACCAATAATAATCGATGAATTGCGCGATAGATTGACGGCCGAAAGCGGCAGTGACGCTTCGATTATACAGTTGACGGCCGTTTCCCCAGACCCGGCCGAAGCGGCCGCATTAGCCAACAATTGGGCCGCTATTTTTGTCAATTGGGCCAATGATATTTATGGGGATACCAGTGGAGAACAAGCTCGCTTTTATGAAAAACAATTGGAGACCGCCCAAGAAGATTTGCAACAGGCAGAAGAAGCGCTTATTGCTTTCCAAGCAGTCAATCAGCAATTACTTTTGCAAAACAGGTTAGATTCTTACAGCCAGACACAGGCAAATTTGTTAGCGACACAACAGACCATGGGCCGCTTGACACAAGATGCTCAGGCATTGCGTAACCAATTGGCAGCGCTCACAGGGGACGGTCCCATCACCACAGCCGACCAGCTTTCCGCTCTCTTTCTGCAAATGAAAACCTTTAATCCTGTACAAGTAGATGCAGAGACGGCCGTGCCGATTCAGTTTCAATTGGATACAAGCCGTCCACTCACAACTGATGACCGTGAAGAACAGATAGCCCAACTAGATGGTTTGTTGGAGACCTTAGAGGAACAAGGCACACAGATTGACACAGAACTAACTGAATTATCTCCGCTTATTTTGGAAGTGCAGGAAGATGTGCAAACGGCCGATACAGAACACAATCGTTTACTGCGGGAGCAAAAAGTTATTGAAGAAACCGTTACCGTTTTAGCCCGCAAAGTAGAAGAGGAAAAGATTACAACGGCCGATACGACACAGGGGGTGCGTTTGGCTAGTGAAGCGGCCGTGCCAAGAAACCCAGCCAATCAAAATAGATCATTGTTACTAATTGTTGCCTTTTTGTCAGGGACAATTTTATCCGCATTCTTTATCTTTACCCTTGAGTGGTGGCACAGAGAACTGGGAGAGTCACGAGATGAATAGACAAAGTACGAAAACATTTGGAAGAAAAGAGTTCCTTGTTTTCGGTTCCCCTCAAATATGTGAGGAAGAAATTAATGAGGTTGTGGATTCTCTGCATAGTGGATGGCTAGGAACAGGACCGAAAGTACATCGTTTTGAAGAGCAATTTAGACAGTACATAGGTAGTGACCATGCGATGGCCTTAAATTCTTGTACGGCCGGTCTTCACCTGGCCATGATTGCTGCCGGTATAGGTAACGGCGATGAAGTAATAACAACGCCCATGACGTTTTGTGCGACAGCGAATAGCATCATTCATACAGGCGCCACGCCTGTGTTTGTAGATTGTCAACGGGATACACAGCTCATCGATCCGCAAAGAATAGAAGATGCCATCACCCCCCAAACCCGAGCTATTGTGCCCGTACACTTTGGTGGTCGCCCATGCGATATGGATGCCATTATGGCTATCGCCTCTCGACACAATTTAATTGTCATTGAAGATGCTGCCCATGCCATTGAGACTGTTTACAAAGGGCGCAAAATCGGCACAATAGCTGACTTAACCGTATTTAGCTTTTATGTAACCAAAAATGTTGTGACTGGTGAAGGCGGTATGGTTACAACTAACAACCCAGATTTCGCCGACAAAATCAAGATGTATGGCCTGCATGGAATGAGTCGGGATGCCTGGAAGCGGTATTCTGATGAAGGATACAAACATTATCAGGTTGTTTTCCCTGGATTCAAGTACAATATGATGGATTTGCAAGCTGCCATTGGTATTCATCAGATGGCCCGTGTCGAAGAAAACTGGCGGCGGCGCAACCAGATATGGCAGATGTACAACGATACTTTTGCAGATTTACCTAATGGCTTGCCCCCTTCAGATGAAACCGACACGCGCCATGCACGCCACTTGTACACCTTGATGATTGATGAGGAGCGTTGCGGTCTGACACGAGATGGATTTATGCAGCAGCTTCATGAGTTGAACATTGGTACAGGTGTACATTATATTGGAGTACATCTTCATCAATATTATCGAGAACGGTTTGGCTTTAAGCCGGAAGAGTTTCCTAACGCTACCTGGTTAAGTGAGCGTACTGTATCCATTCCCCTTTCCCCAAAATTGACTAATGCAGACGTGGAAGATGTGATTGAAGCTGTCCGTTTTACTCTGAAGCATCAGTAACATGCAAATAGTGCAACCTGTAGATGAAGATATGTGGTGGGACGTTGCTCGCAAATGTGAGTACGCTACATTTTTTCATACGCCACTTTGGCACAAATTAGCCACACAGACGTTTCCTGAATATAAAGATGTGACAGTTGGCATCATATTTAACAATGGGACACACGCCATTTTGCCTCTGCTGGAAATGAAGAAGTTTAAGGGGTTGGGCCGGGTTGTTCTATCTTCTTTTGCTAGTTGCTATGGTGACTTAATTGCTGATGACCCTATTACGATTGCTGATAGATCATCTGTTTACCAATATATTACTGCCTCTCGTTATATAGGTATTCAGATTGCGGGTAACCCAATATACTGTCAACCGGGACTTGGGGGGAAATTAGTAGGGAAAGAGGATTTCACAACTATTTTATCCTTGGACTCTAGTTTCGATACGTTGTTTTCTAATTTCTCTAAAGGCCATAAAAGCAGCTTCAAAAAAGGAGTGCGGATGAATGTATCTGTTCGTCAAGCACATTCACTAGATGATTACTATGATTATTATGGAGCGTACCAAGATTCCTTAAAAAGATGGGGAGAGAAAGCCACTAGTCAATACCCATGGGCGTTGTTTGAAAAAGGGTTTTATTTAGCACAAAAATACCCTGAGAATATAAAACTCTGGTTAGCTATAGTAGAAGAACGTGTTATAGCCGGAGCGTGGGTGTTTTATTGGAATC
Organism: Chloroflexota bacterium; assembly: GCA_024223125.1. The sequence goes on along the minus strand of JAAEOP010000779.1, from coordinate 11,771 downwards.
AGCATGTGGATTGGTGGCATGGGGCTGCTTATGCTGATTATTTTGATCATTATCCCAACAATGTGTTGCAAACTAAAGTAATAAAAGATGCTCTTGAGAAAGGATATAAATATTACGATTTTAATCCCAGTGGAGGGCATGAAAATGTAGCGCGTTTTAAGAGCCGGTTTGGAGCGCAAAAATGGCCTGTACCAAGATGGGAATATGAGCATCAGGGAATGTATTGGGGACGCAAAATAAAAGGCAAATTATATCGTGGCCGCTAGATCGGTTATGACTCGGCTGAAATGGCATGTGCGCTTCATGTTTTCGTTACAGCCCTATCTTGGATTGTTAGAAAAGAGTTTTCTTCGTAAACGGTATGAACCTCGGCAGCCACAGCTTTTTATTTTAGGATTGCCCCGATCTGGTACGACATTAATTTACCAATACATTGTCCATCGCCTCCGTGTTGCTTATATTACAAATCGGGCTGGTCATTATTATCTAGCTCCATGTTTGATCACTTATTTGCAGAGAAAAGCATTGGGCGACTATGTCTCTGATTTTCAAAATCGGTATGGGAAAGTTCAAGGAGCTTTATCGCCTAGAGAGGCGGGGGCTGTTTGGGGTCGCTTCTTCGGTGTTGAAAATTATGTGACTCTTCAGGAAATGCCGTTAAAAAGGAGAGGAACCTTACAAAATACAGTTGCCTGTATCCAATCTTTATTTGGGAATTTGCCTTTTGTCAATAAAAATGTCAAACATATGCTGCGCATTGAGGCTCTGACCACAATTTTCTCTGATGCCTATTTTTTAGTTGTAGAACGCGATCTCGAACAAGTGGCCTTGTCGGTTTTGCGGGGACGCTATGCTAATTTAAGAGATCCGAAAGAATGGTGGTCTGTTAAACCGCCTAATTACATGGCTTTGAAAGAGTTACCTGTGGCTGAACAAGTAACCGGTCAGCTAATTTCTTTGCAAAGAAGAATGGATTCTGATTTTGCCAAACTCCCACAGGAGCGGGTGATTCGTCTTGATTATGAATCATTTTGCCAGGAACCTGAGGCGATCATAAAACAGTTAAGCGCTGTTTTCAGAAAGGTTGGGTTACGAAATACGGCCGTAACCCATTTTAAGCCATCCCATAAATCGCCCCAGAATGAAGAAGATAAATTGTTAATAGATTTGGTAAAAAAATATGAAGCCACAAGATAAATATTATAATCGTTATGGTATAACCCATCCTGCCTATAATGTGTCCCGTATTGCCGGGGCGCATATTCGAGACAGAGCATCATGTTATTTTTCCGGCAGGATGCTGGAAATTGGCTGCGGTACCAAGATTAAAGGTCTTTTGGTCGGCGAATTTGTAGATGAGCATATTGGACTGGATCATGCAGAGTGCCCGCATGATCACTCTAATATAGATATATTTGGGACAGCTTATGAGATACCAGTAGATGATAGTTCCTATGATTGTGTGTTGAGTACGGCCGTTATGGAACATTTGGAAGAACCGCAAAAAGCGATATGTGAAGCTTTCCGTGTATTGAATTCGGGGGGATACGGTATATATACCATGCCTTTGTTTTGGCATTTACACGAGGAACCTCGTGATTTCTTTCGCTACACTAAATATGGTTTGCAATACTTATTTGAGAAAGCTGGATTTGACATTGTAGAGTTAACCCCTCTGTCAGGCTATTGGGTTATGTCTAGCACAGAATGGAATTATTATCTGAAAAAATTCAGACGAAGTCTATTAAAATATTTTGTGGACGGGGTGATTATGTTTAACAACTGGTTTTTCCCAAAACTGGACAAGGGTGTTTTGCGAGACGAACGATTTACCTGGATGTATCTTGTTGTAATTCGCAAACCCGAATGTGAGCAATAGACAGCTGTTTTATGGTTACTCTTAAACAAAGAACTATCACTGGCATTGGCTGGAGTACGGTAGGCAGTTTTAGCAAACAGGGCGTTCAGTTTGTTCTTTCTGTGATACTAGCACGGTTGTTGACCCCTGAAGATTTTGGCTTGTTGGGGATGGTTCTTGTTTTTACCGGGCTGGCGATTTTGTTCAATGATTTAGGGTTTGGTGCGGCTTTGATTCAGAAGAGAGCATTAAAAGAACAGCATCTCTCTTCCGTCTTTTGGCTTAATTTAGGCGTTGGTTTTTTGTTGACCATACTAATGATAGCTTTGGCTCCCTTTATCGCCTCATTTTATAATGAGCCTCAGCTGGTACTCGTAGTCAGAGCCATGGCTATGGTTTTTTTTGTGGGTGCTTTAGGGGTTGTGCCTCGGAATATATTTAGCCGTCATATGCAGTTCAAAGTGTTGGTCAGCATAGATTTTCTGGCTGTTTTTCTGGCTGGTATTATTGCCATTATTTTAGCCTTGTTAGAGTTTGGCGTCTGGAGTCTGGTGGGGCAATTACTCAGTTTTACAGTCATTAGCGTTTTCCTTCTTTGGATTCGCAGCCATTGGCGGCCCCGGTTTATCCTGCAGTGGCAAGCCTTAAGGGAGTTGTGGCCTTTTAGTAGTAACCTCTTAGGCGCTCAACTCTTAAATTACGGTGTACGTAATGTGGATTATTTGTTGATTGGCCGTTTTATCGGGTCAGGCGAGTTGGGTATTTATACGCGGGCTTATACAACGATGCTGCTACCTATTAATCAGATAACAGCCGTTGTAGGGCGTGTGATGTTTCCCGCTTTGTCCCAGATTCAAGACGATATTCCCAAGGTTAAACATGTGTATTTGTACGCCAACCGTATCATTGCTCTGCTAACAATGCCGCTGATGCTGGGGTTACTTGTGGTTGCCAAGCCGTTTGTACTTGCCTTGTTTGGCCCTAAATGGGAAGCAGTTATCCCCGTATTGCAAATCTTGTGTTTGGTCGGTTTAAAGCAACCGATTGGGTCTACTGTAGGCTGGATTTACCAATCGCAAGGCCGTACCAACTTGATGTTTCGCTGGAGTATATTTGCCTTTGTCGTTACCATTATTTCTTTTTTTATAGGTATTCGCTGGGGTGTCGTTGGGGTAGCGGCAGCTTACGCTGTTGGGAATTATTTGATATGGTATCCAAGTGTTGAAATTCCCGGCCGTTTAATTGATATGTCGTTTAAAGAATTTATCGTCAATGTGGCCGGTATATTTGGCTGTGCTCTAGGAATGGCTTTGATCGTATGGGCTTTGGGCACACGTTTTCCTTCTGAGTGGCCCAATTGGTTACAACTCCTAATCCAGGTGGCGGTAGGTGTTGTTGTTTATTGGAGTCTTATCCACATTTTTCGAGTGCGGGCTTATAGTGAAACTAAATCGTTATTCCTGGAACAATGGCATAATCGGCGTGTGGTGACTGTACCCAAAATATAGAGAAAGGTTAGAAACCCCATGACGTATAAAAATGTATCTGTGAACAATTTATCCCTCCCCCTTACCGTAGCCCATTCTGTTTTGGCTTGGCTACCGCTAACTGAAATATGGCTCTATCGTCAAATAAAAAACATGAACAAAGTGCGCTCGATTGTTTTGTCCAGGCAATTGGTACACCCTGAACAGTTCCCCTGCTCGCCGCTCTACACAATCAGCAAACAGTGGCTGTTTTTGTTTAAGGTATCCCGCCGGTTGGGTTATAGATGGTTGCCAGCCAATTACAACAAAGCTGTACAGGAACATCAAGTAAAAATTTTACATTCTCATTTCGGCCACATAGGTTGGTATGATGTTCCTCTCGCAGCTAAACATAATCTGAAACAAATTGTTACCTTTTATGGAGCAGATGTGAATATGTGGCCTAAACAGCGTCCTGTTTGGCGTACCCGGTACCAGGATATGTTTGCCTGGTCTGATCTCTTTTTGTGTGAAGGACCGTATATGGCCCAAAGTTTGGTAGAATTGGGCTGCCCGAAAGAAAAAGTACGGGTTCAGCGATTAGGCGTTGATGTAGACGAAATAGCCTACATTCCCAGAAAAATGATGCCTGGCGAATCTCTAAAAATCCTCATCGCCGGTACATTTAGAGAAAAAAAAGGTATGCCGTATGCGCTGGAAGCTGTGGGGCAATTGTACCGCAAGGGAATAGATGTACAGGTAACTATTATTGGTGATTCTGGAGGATATGAACGGGACGAGATAGAAAAACGGAAAATCTTAGATGTGATTGCCCGGTATGATATGCAGACTGTGGTCCGCTTGTTAGGCTACCAACCATATGCCCGGCTGTTGGCTGAAGCCTATAAGCATCACATCTTTATGTCACCCAGTGTTAAGGCAGCTGATGGGGATACAGAAGGGGGCGCTCCGGTGACTCTGATTGATTTGATGGCTTCGGGAATGCCGATTATCAGTACATCACATTGTGATATTCCCCAAATTGTGCAACACGGTCGTACCGGACTTTTAGCCAGTGAACGCAACGTAGATGAGTTAGTAACCCACCTACAATGGCTCATAGACCATCCTCAGAAATGGGAAGAACTAACAGCGCGAGGCCGGCAGCATATAGAAACTAATTTTAATGCTCGTATACAGGCCATAATACAAGAAAACATCTACAAAGAGATTTTACAGTAGGGGAAATAACTTTGGTTTATAGATTGGGGTGGAGGATAATTGGCATCATATTGGTTATTCTAATAACAATTAGGCTATCTTCCCATAGTTTATTTGTTAATATTCTCAGCGTAATGATAAATAAGACATTGACTCAAGAGGATGTGGATGCTCGCGCACGACAAAAAACAATCCGATGGGCTACTATCTTATTAACACCATATCAGAGGGGTACAACCACCGAGACTGAACCTTTTGCCATGATACCGGCCTTTATTCAGGGGTTAGCTCATTATAGAAATGATGATTTGAAAGCGGCCGTAACCTGGTTTAACCAATCTGCTGAAGCTGCCCCCTATCCTGAAAGACAAAAAAGTGTGATCATTTCTTCGTTCGCCCATATAAACGCAGATGGCTCGTTTACACTCGACGGAAATTCAACAGGATGGCGTGTTCGTTCCGATTCAGACAGAGGCACGAGCATACAGTTAATAAACGATGCGATTAGTTTAACCTGTGCACCTGAGATCAATTCACCCAAGTCAGCTTTTGTTTGGTCGCAGCCTATTGCCATTCCCTATCATCATTCAGCCCTGATAGAGGTTAAAATAGAAACAGGCACAACGCTGATTTTTGAAACCGTTGCTAATGGAGAATTAATCCGGCATTTTGTTCATCCGGGCACAGGAAAGATGGAACAGATAGAAGTGGTATTTCAGGATGAACAATTAGATTTAATCTACTTTTTAGTGCGTAATAACGAAGAAAGCCTGAAGGGTACTCCATGTCACACAGAGATCAAATTTATCACAATTCTGTTAGATGAGGCTGTTCAGTGATTGATCAAGTGAACAATAATCACCAGAAAATAAACAATAAGGCGAAGAAACGACCCATTTTATTTCAACCGGCTAAATGGGTATTTTTCACACTGTTCCTCTTTGTTTTTGTTTTCAGCGGCATAATCACTATGTTAGACGTTATCCCTTATCGTATGGGATTGGTTACTTTTCTTATTTTCCCCCTATTCTTGATTTATGGCTTAAAAATCGATAGTGTGTTTGTTCTCTACGTTCTCCTTGCACTGGTTATTGTGATTTCTGCTATTTACAACAATACGCCTGTTTTTCAACTGCTATTGTTCATGCGAACGTTGATATTTTCATACCTGATTTATTATCTGGTCAAAGTTTATGTGAACAAAGACAACATTACAACAATCATCAGGTTAGCAGTTCTTGTTGGTCTGATACAATTACCCATTATCATCTTCCAATTCTTTACTTATGACTGGTTGCCTGCCAGAATCACAAACGGGATGAATCTTTCCTCTGTTGATTATGATTTCGGTACATTTAATTTCAAGGGCGATTATTCTCTGACCTTTTTTCTCATATTGTTAATTGTATTTCTACTCTTTGACAAAAAGAGAAACTACATAATCCCTCATCGGCTTTTTGTGCTTGTTTGGCTTACAATAACAGTTCTGATCGCTAATGCAGATATTGCCAAAGGGATTCTTCTTACCGTTTGGGGAATTTACTTTGTTACCCATCTTAACCGTAAAATTGGAATGTATTTATTAATTTTATTGGCTCTGGTGTTGGGTGTTTTGTTGGCTTCAGGGTTATGGTATAAGATTGGCGCGGATGTAACTCGTAAGGTTGACAAGGAAACGCAGAGCATTTTAAACGGTAATGGCGTCGAGGTATATTTGAGTGGTGGATATGCTAGAGGCGCTGCTATTTACTATTTTTTAAATAACAAACTGCTTATAGTGGGAGACGGGCCATCCAAATATGTTGATCCAATAAATAAAGTATTTTTGAGAGGGAATGTAGGGCATATTTTTACTTTCTATTCCGAAGTAGGCATCCTTGGTTGGTTATTAAGCATGATGATATTTTTTCAAATCGCATTTAAATTTACTCGGAGGAAATTGCGACTAAATCGGGTCACGTTGATCATGCTTTTTTCTATATTTCTCCTTAGCTTTACTAGCCAGGTGATGAATGATGTAAGTATTGTAATGATTTATTCCCTTGTTGCCGTGACCTATCTTATTCCCGCCAGGAGACACTCTCATGGAGAACAGAGTGCTTCTCCCTAGCAGAAGGTGTTAATTAAACTGAAGAAAAATGACCTATAAGTATTCAATCAATATCGATAAAATAAAAATTGCTGAGATAAAAACAATCCCCCATTTGCAAAACTTTATTTATTATGATTTAGATATCATAGCAACATTGGATTTTTTCATCCGACGATACGCTCAACCCTTGCAAGTATTATTTGACATTAATCAAGCCTCTGTCATAGATGATTGAGGCGAAAAGTAAATTTGTCCCAATTCAAGATCGTAAAATAGCTAATTTTAAATTGCTAAATTTGACATGACAACCTGGCTCTTGCTTCCTCCCGTGATATAAAGCATAAACGGCATTGGAGTATTGAAATTATGAATAAATTATTGTTTGTTTGCGGGTTTCCCAGTGGGGGGACTGATTTAACCAAGACAATTCTTAATGTGCATCCTGATATTTGCCTTAATGGTGAAATGCCGCTTTTAATCAATATCGCTAAATATGGTTACACATGTGATACACAATTTCGCAGCCTGGCTGAAATAGAGACCTTCCAACAAAGATTAGCTGAACTAAATACCTGGAATAATATCAAAAATATACAACATAACTTTGCTGATGAGATTGAGGCAAAGAAGGAATTATCCTTGACGGAAGTATTACAAAAATGTTTCTCGGAAGAACCATGTCCGATTTGGGGAAACAAAACGCCACAAAATACAGAGAATATTGAATCTCTTGCAACAATATTTCCAGAAGCCTATTTTCTGATTGTGGTTCGCGATGTTAGAGACGTTTGTCTGTCCTGGCACAATAAGTGGGGGAAAGACATCATTTGGTGTTCAGAAAAATGGGGAAATCGTATGAAAACAGGGTGGGACATGGTCCATATGTTGCCTGAAAGCCAATACACGTTTATCAAATTCGAAGATATTTTATTACAAACAGAAGTGTGCTACCGAAAAATATGCGAATTTTTAGATATTCCGTTTTCTCTTAAAATGCTTGAACATCATCAATATACACCGGAGAGCATTGATGGGAAAATTAATTATGGTCAAAAAATAAACCAGGGAAATATGGAGAAGTGGAGACGTTTTTTGCCTGAGAAAACATTAAAGAGAATTGAAGAAATCGCTTTCGAGACAATGAGCATTTACAATTATACGCCTGAATTTGCGGCCGAATACAAACCTATTACTCGGTTGGAAAAGACTCGAGGAATGTGGCGGGATTCATCCGCATTATTAATGATTGGGAATCGCGCACGGCAGAAAAATTTGTTTAAGCAAAGGCTTCAAAATGTAGGTTTTGAAGTACACAAACGTTTCCTGACCTAAAACTGTTGTTAAAAAGACAGTGTTCTGAATTGATGCCTTGTTTGTACTATTGATGAATAAAGAAAGCAAATGAACAACATACAGAAAGTCCTATTTGCCCATCAATCCACCATACCCCATTATCGAGTGCCATTTTATAATGCGCTTGAAAGGTTGCGTCCTCAAAGTTGGTATTTTGACGTTGTTTATGATCACGCAGAATTAGACTCGCCCCTTTTTTTTCAAGAACCGTTGAATTTCAACTATATTCAATTTCCCCTTGTAGATGTAAACACCTTGTCTTGGCGCGTAGCCGGTAAGCGCATTAGCTACCAGACTTTTTGGCGCAAAGCAGCCGCTTATGATTTAGTTATTGTAGAAAATGCCTTAAATAATCTAGCCTATCCGTTAAGTCAGCTTCATCAAGTGATGGGCACAAAAGTAGCCTATTGGGGGCATGGTTGGGATCATAGCGTAGTTGATGGATCGTTGCTAAAAACATTGTCTGAAAAAGTAAAGTTGTTACTTGCCAGAAAAGCCGATGGTTTTTTTGCCTATACATCTGGAGTAGAAACGTTTCTGAAACAGAAGGGGCTTTCACCCCACTGTATTTTTGTGGTAAACAACACCATTGATATAAATAAACAACGGTGTTTGTTTGAGAAATGGCGTGAGAAAAGGACAACAATTCGTGAACGGTTTCATCTTGAAGATAAGAAGACATTGCTGTTTGTTGGTCGGTTGACACAAAACAAACGAATAGACTTTATGCTGGAAGCTTTTTCTGTTCTTACTAACAAGAGTCCAGAATATCATTTGTTACTTGTAGGGAGTGGGAGTGAAGGATACCATATAAAAAATCGCCCTAATGTCACCCGTTTAGGTTCTATTATTGATCCTGACAAATTGGCGGAGATTTATGTGGCCAGCGATCTATTTACCTTTCCAGGCTCGGTTGGTCTGGGACCCCTTCAAGCACTTTGTTATGATCTGCCAGTTGTTACCGTTGATTCTCCGGTTCAAATGCCCGAAATAGAATATTTGAATCAGGAAAACTCAATATTGTTACCAATGACCACATCTCCTGAACAATATGCTCATTCGATCTTGCAATTATTTGATAATCAGGAACAATATCGGACTATCAGATCCAGCATCTGGCCTAGTATCCGCCATTTGACTATTGAACAAATGGCACAGAATTTCATTCAAGGTATCAATGCTATTTTAGCTTTATAAAGAGGAATACAATTCATGCACAAAAAAATGAATATCCTGGGAATTGAAATGGATTGTTTATCATATGAAGATATGTATCCCATTTTTGATAAGTGGTTGTCAGATAAAACGGCCCCGTCTCATTCCCTGGCGTTAGTCAATGTAAATTGTTGCGTCTCAACTTTGTTTGATCCATCTTTGCGAGGAATTTACAATTCGGCCGATATAAAGGGTATAGACAGTATGCCTTTTCTAAAATGGGCCCGTACTTTTTATTATAAGGAGAGCGATCGTTTCTATGCGCCAGATTTGATGTTAGAAATTGGCAGTAAAGCAAGCGCTAAAGGATACACATTCTTTTTATATGGAGGAACCCTTGAAGCGCCAGATAAAATGGAAGCGTATCTGAAAGAACAGGTTGGTTATATTGAGATTGTAGGCAAATACTCACCTCCATTTCGTCCATTGAGCGAAGAAGAAGATCAGATGGTTTGCGATATGATCAATGCTACTCAACCTGATTTTTTATGGATCGGGTTGGGTTCTCCCAAACAAGATATATGGATTCATGAGCATCGTGAAAAAATTCGAGGGAGTATTATAATTGCATCAGGGGCTACTTTTGATTTTTTTAGCGGCCGGATTAATCAAGCCCCTAAAACCATTCGAAATTTAGGATTGGAGTGGCTTTTTCGACTAATACAAGACTTTCGAAGACTTTGGGTAAGGTATACAGTATATAACATTATTTTTATCTTCCTGTTCATCTTACAAAATTTGCAGATTGTCCGGTTTAATGCTGTTCCTTCAGTCGAGAGCGCGGGTTTGCAAAATGAAGGCGAGATGATTGAAAGTGACAATGGTATACTAGAATAATCGAAATAGTGTGGAGTCCAGAGGCGGTGCTTCGTTTTTTCTAAAACGAGCAGATTTAAAAAATTATTTAGTGAGGAAAGAGATGTCAGAAACACGAGTAGTTGTTACCGGAGCCGGTGGTTTTATCGGCCATCATTTAGTGTCATTTTTGCAGGAACGCGGTTATTGGGTGCGGGGTGTGGATATTAAAGAACCGGAATTTTCCCCCACTGAGGCAGATGAATTTTTGCTGCTAGATCTGCGCCGGTGGGAAAATTGTCTGGAGGCTACCGAAGGTATAGAACATGTGTATGCTTTGGCAGCCGATATGGGCGGGATGGGTTTTATCTCCTCCCATCACTCCCAAATTTTGCACAACAACATTTTGATTAACGTACATACGCTGGAAGCAGCCCGTCAGAATGGGGTAAAACGTTACCTGTATACTTCATCAGCCTGTGTCTATCCTGAATATAAACAGATGGACGCGGATGTAACCCCTTTGAAAGAAGAAGATGTTTTCCCGGCGCAGCCGCAAGATGCGTATGGTTGGGAAAAATTGGTGACAGAACAGTTAGCCAAACATTATCATGAGGATTACGGGATGGATACACGGACCGTACGTTTCCACAATATCTTTGGACCTCTGGGTAGTTGGGAAGGGGGCCGGGAGAAGGTACCAGCCGCCATGTGCCGTAAAGTAGCTGTCGCCAAACTGACGGGCAACCCGGAAGTGGAGATTTGGGGTGATGGGGAGCAGACTCGCTCCTTCTGTCACATTGATGATTGCACGACGGGTATTTACAAGCTGATGCTGTCTGATTTTGCCGACCCGATCAATCTGGGACAGGATCGCATGGTGACAATTAACCAACTGGTGGACATTGTGGCTGATGCGGCTGGCACAGAAGTGATCAAGAAGCATATAGACGGACCACAGGGAGTACGCGGGCGTAATTCTGATAATTCCCTGCTGCGTGAAGTGCTGGGCTGGGAACCGGAAATATCTCTGGAAGAAGGGCTGTCCATGACGTATGCCTGGATTGAAGAGCAGGTGAAGGAAACATACGGGCTGGGTGAATTAACTTGGGCTGATTGAGGGTAACTGTTATTTTTTCTCAGACCATTCCCAGAGGGCCAAGATGATTTACTGATAGAGGCTTTGAATGGCTGGAATGTTTAATTATAGAACCGGGTCGTTTATGGCGACGCTATGTTATAGGGAATCTGCTTTTTTTCTGGTGCGTGATGAAACAGAAGTTTGACTTGTTAGATATTGAATAGGTGGACTGGTTGAGAAGTGTGTGTTCTTTGCGTTTTGTATAAAAATAGCCCTTCTTGGCACACGGGGAATACCCACAAATTATAGCGGTTTTGAACCGTGTGCCGAACAACTTGGCCAACATTTGGTAAAACGAGGCCATGAAGTAACAGTTTATTGTCGGTTCCGCTATGTTCATTACGCCGATAATGAATATAAGGGAATGCGCCTTAAAAAATTGAGATATTTGCAAAAGTTGTGGATCGCGGTTTAAAGAGCAGCATTCTCAAGCACCTCAACCTTCTTCAACTTAGGCGGCCTATCAGCCCGCTTGCATTTGAAAATTCCGACATGGTTCATTTTGGGTATATATCATCTTTACAGTCTTGTATGTACATTGTGTAACTACGTTGTACGCTTTGGGCGAATTTACTCCTGTACGCAACTGCAGAATTTAGCAAAGCGACTAAATAGGTCGGCAAACACTGT
>JAAEOP010000778.1 GCA_024223125.1 Chloroflexota bacterium | reverse complement strand
GCCCAAGCACTCAAATGGCAATTGGTTGCGTTTTTATCCCTTTAATTCTTGTCTTGCTGACCGTGGGAGCCTTTTTCTACATCCGGGCTAGCGCTGCTGCCCAGATTACCGTCCCTGAAAGAGAAGTCGTCTTGGCCCGGGTCGCGCCCAATACATCTGCCCCACTCATGGCCCGCTTTGGCGAGAAACAGACCGTTGCCGTTACAGGACGAACCGAAGATTGGCGCTGGCTTGAAGTTGATCTATGGGATGGTCAACACGGCTGGATTTTACGTCCGCTGGAAATTTGGATTTGGCAGATTGAAGCCCAACCCACAACCCCGGTCGCACCATCGTCAATACCTGTTGTCCCTACTCCCGTGGCCGAGGAAATGATTGCCATTCCGGCCACAACCTTTACTATGGGCAGCCCTCCAAACCAGGGCGAAGCTGATGAGAGACCGGCCCATCCGGTTAGCCTATCGGCCTTTGAAATAGATCGTACTGAGGTGACAATGGGTCAATATTGGC
>JAAEOP010000777.1 GCA_024223125.1 Chloroflexota bacterium | reverse complement strand
GAGAAATTCTGAATCGGTCACGCCCAGGCGATGATGGGTGGCTACAGCCGTTTGCAACTGGTCAACCATGTCCTCATCATCAGTAACAAACAGGTAGCCTTGGTGGTGAAGGGCAATATCATAACCGGGAATACCGATGACTTCAGCAAAGTTCTCAAATACGTCGATGCTTGGCAAGGCCAGGGCGGCCATTGCCGGTTCAGTAAATTGAGCCCGGAAGCTCTCAATGGAATTGGGCGTGGTCAAGGTGGATAAGCCATCACGCATTTCTATCAGCACTGTATCCAACCCGGCCCGCGAGAGCCAGAAGGCCGTGGCTACGCCAACAATGCCCCCGCCGATAATCACGGCATCGGCCGTTTGGGGAAATGTCTCAGCGGTTGGAATAAATACACGACTCATTATGCTACCTCCTGACGTTCAATCTCGTCAACCTCGTTCCCACGCTGAGCGTGGGAACGAGGTTGGACGTCATCCAGTAAGACTATTTCCATTAGCCAAGCAATTTATCCTCATAAGGATACAACGAGATCAAAACGGGGCCATCGGCAGTTATCCAGACCTCGTCCTCCAGCTTGACGCCGTCCTGCTCACCCACCTTGCCGGCGTAAAACTCCACGCTGACAACCATGTTCTCCTTAAACTCACCTTCCGGTATAGTAAGTTTCTCACCCGGAGCATCGAACGGGACAAAAGGTGGTTCATCATCAGTGCCGATACCGTGCAGGATAACGGAGTAGCGTTGCTCCCAATATTCTTTGGGGAAAGAGGGCGCGTTCTTCGCCAAATCCTCAAAAGACAACCCCGGCTTGAGCATCTCTGCTACTTCCATCACAAAGTTGTAGGCCACTTGATAGGCTTCTATTTGCACCGGGGTGGGATTATCGCCGCAAAGGAAGGTGCGGGAAATGTCGCAGCCATAACCCTCCGGACCGATGGTGTCCGTATCGAAAGCAACCAGGTCGCCTGGGCGCACCATTTTGCTGCCGGCTTCGTGGAACCAGGGGTTGGTCTTGTAACCCGAAGATAGCAAGCGAGTAAAGACATATTCGCCCCCCATCGCACACAATTTGTGCCAATATACCCCCAGCAGTTCATTCTCCGTTACGCCGGGCCGGATGGCTTGCTCCAGATCATATAAAGCTGCTTCACATACAGCGGCCGATTGGCGCATCAATTCAATTTCGTCCAGCGTCTTAATCTGGCGAGCACGCTCAAGCGGCTCATCACAATCAGTCAGGGTCAGGCCGGCAGCTTGCAAAGCTGAAAATCCATAATAATCCAGGACATCGATTCCAACCTTGGCCCCGGTCACGCCCCACTCCTGCAACGTTGTCTCGATCTCGGCGGCCCACTCGGCAGATTTCTGCGGGGCCATATGCTCAGCAAAGCGGGCTTGCCAATAGTGGGCCGGGCGCACATCCTTAAAAAATGTTTCTGCCCGAAACATGGCCTGCCCGAATTCAAAAAGAATCGGACTTCCTTCAGCTGGCACCAGGACATAATGGGCCAGGTTGAGCGCCGTCCAGATGGGCATAACGGCGATGCCGGTGGTGTAACGAATGTTGTTAATGTCGGTCAGCACCAAGGCCCCGATGTCGCGCTTTGTCATTTCGACCTGCACCTTTTTCAATCGCTCCCAGCGCATACGCTCAAGATCAACGCCGGGCTCATAAAGTGTTTTAGTCTGACCCAGTACACGTTTGTCTTTACGGATCATCAAATATCTCCTTCGTAAATAAAGTTTTGGGAGGAGTCCAAAGTGTACTTTGGACTCCTCATCTCATTTCCTCATTTTCATTATCAATGGTGTCCCGCAGGGTCATGATGACTCCTAAAACCCTGTTCCGGGGGTTTCATACCGGGCGTCTGGCATGGAGAAGAAAGTGGAGGGACACCGGCTATGCTCGCATATAGTCATCCTAAATGAGTTGTACGAATATAGAATAGCAAAAGGGGCTTTATAGCATAGTTAAACTTGATTTTCGGCTTGTGCCCTCGTACAAATGAAATAGGATGACTATACTCATTATAAACTGGGGTTACGAAAAGAAAAAATGATGCAACACCAAAAATTAAAGTGGGCTTTGATAGTATTTTTAGTACCCAGCCTGATTTTGGGACTGACCGCTTGCAGCAGCCAGAGTGAAAGCGAAGCCCCACCGGCCGTAACTGCCAAAGAGAAGGCCGCCGAGGGGGCGGAGGCCGAAGTTCCGGCTCCAACTGAAGAGGCACCTGTCGTTACAGAACTGGCCGCTGAGGAGTCGGAAGCTGAAGTTCCGGCTCCAACTAAAGCGACAATGGCCACCGCTGAGATAGCCGCCCTGTCAACCCCGGAAACATCGGGCCAGGTCGAAAAGGTAGAAGAAACGCCAACCGAAACAGGGCGTGATACCACCTTGGACAGTCGGCATGATGTCTCAGTCTTTACCATCAACGACTGGCCAATCCCGCCCGAGGCGGAAGAAGTTGAGTTTATTATGGGGGGGGAATTGACCTACATTGTAGCCTGGGACATGGAGACGGTGGCCAATTTCTATCGCCCCACTTTTGAGTACCTGGGGTTGGAGGCCGATTGTCTTGATGATGTCGGCCGGTACACCTCAAAATCTTGTAGTGTTCTCCAGAATAATCTGGTAGTCAACTTTAGCCTTCATCAGTTCAACGGTCAGAGCAATGTTCAGATTGACTTCCACAATTATATCCTTGAGGCTGACCGCGCCGCGACAGAAATAGCCGCTGAAACTGAGCCGCAACTATTTAATATTGGCGACATTATAGAAACGGGAGACCTTTCTTTCATTGTCAATGAGGTGACGTGGCCACAAGAAATTGGCTATCAGCCGGCTGAAGGCAATAAGTTTCTGGTGATAGTGTTTACAATTGAAAACAGGCATAGGTCCGCCAAAATTGATGCTTTTTCGCTTCGAATGACAATAAAAGACTCTGCCCAGAAGAGTTATTACAGTGAAGGTTTGGGATTTAGGGATGTTGATGATACCGGCGACTTATTCGGGTCCCATACCGGCAGAGTTGCACCAACTGAGAAGACGCGTGGAGGGATGAATTTCCAGGTGCCTGTGGACGCTGCGGAACTTGTCTTACTCATTGACGCAACAGAGTTAGGGGCCGGTAAGGCTTTGGTAGCTTTACCTTAACTGCGCTTACTTTCTCGGAAAAAATCGTTACAGTGAATGGAACAATATCAAATTTGAGGCAAAGGAAATACTTGATATTATGAAAGAACTAAAACGTTATCTCCCTTCATTTTTAGTTGGCCTATGGGCAATTCTGGCTTCTCCTATCTTCTTATTCATTATTTTTTTGTCTGGTGATAGTTGTTGTGGAGAGAATACAAGTGGAACAATGATAATAGTAACTGCTGTTATACTAACAATTCACCTCATTCTATCATTAATGATCAATCTTTTTATAAAGACATTTTTTATGAAAGACATCCCGGAATTTAGTTTAATAATAGGCACTATCATTACATTTCTTCCTTCACTATTACTCTATGTAATTTGTGTTACTTTTATCATTCTTACAGCTTTTGTAACTACTCAGCTATAGGTGCAACGCACTTCACGAAGCGCCCT
>JAAEOP010000776.1 GCA_024223125.1 Chloroflexota bacterium | reverse complement strand
TGCAGTGCCAACCGTGCCGGTTTCCAGCACGGAAGTGGCGCCGCCGGAGCCAGTCATGGTTGAGCCGCCCGTGCCTGCAGAAACGCCGGTCATCACGGACACGGCCCCAACCTCCGGCGGACGCATCGAAGAATTCGAAATCGGCAAAGACGGCGGGGAACTGGTCGCGTTAGGAGGACGCGTGCGGGTGATTTTCCCAGAAGGGGCGCTTGTGGAAGCTGCGAATGTGCATGTGGGGGGGGTAAATGGAGAAAACCGCATCCCGTATTTGCGAATAGGGAGGCCGTTCCAAATTACTGCGGAAAGCCAAGACAGCCAGGAAAGTATCAGCCAATTGGGGGCTGCTATCACCATTCAATACGATTACAGTGGGATTGAATTGATGAACGATGAACGCGACTTGGTCTTGAAGTATTATGATGAAGCCGCGCAATCATGGCGCACTTTGCCCACGCAGGTTGATACGGAAAACAACCTTTTGAGCACAAAGACAACTGGGCTCCATATCCTTGGTGTAGATATCATCGATTGGGAAGCGGCAAACTTGCCGACATTGGACGCTTTCCAGGTATCTTCTTTTACGGGAGCAGCTACATACAACATGGGTTTTTGGGTTCCGCCCGGCCCAGGAGGTTTGCAACCTAATTTGAACTTAAGCTATAACAGCCAGGTTGTGGACGGGTCTACGGCTTCTTTATCCCAGGCTTCCTGGGTAGGCATGGGATGGTCCTTAGACACAGGGCATATTGCCCGTGAGATGAATGGCTCTGCAAATGATACATCGGACGACACGTTTTCGGTGGTTCTCAATGGAATGAGCAGCCCCCTATTGAAGGGCACCGATGGGTACTACCACACCACGGATGAGACTTTTTGGAAGATTGAGCACAATACAACGAGTGATACGTGGGTTATTTGGGATAAGACAGGAACCCGTTATTACTTTGACCACCAAGCACGTCATTTTGACTTAGATGATCACTGTG
>JAAEOP010000775.1 GCA_024223125.1 Chloroflexota bacterium | reverse complement strand
GATCGGGGAAGCCGGTAAATCCTGTGGTATCCACACTCAGGTTGACGGTGGGGTCCGCGTCGTTAAGGACAACGTTCAAGGTTACAGGAACGGTGTAGGTTATGAAAGTGTCCCCTAAATCTTCGGAGAGAGCGAATTCGATGTAGACTTGAGTGCTATAGTCTTGCGGTTGAGCCTTCCCTTCCAGCACAAGGGCGAAAAGTAGAGGTTCATGAAGGTTTAACGATGAGGGTGTAGGTGTATAGGCCTCACTCCATTTGAAAAGGTCCGTGTAGTTGAAGAGCGGATGGTTCCAGGGTTCTACTGTCTCTGTTATGGGTTCATTTTTGTCAAAAGCGTAAAGCCAAACTGTTTGCGTGATATCCTTCCAATTCAAGTCATTGTCAACGTCAGGCGCACCGTCGCCGTCGTCATCAATACCCAAGCCAAAGTTAGGCGTCCACACTTTGAAGGGTACGGTTTGCGTAGGCACACTCTGCCCCACCATCCCCTGCCGGACAGTCCCAGGATCACCGGGATCATTTATAGTGTAAACGCGGAGACTGGCGGCGTTGTACCCATCAAGGTTCAATGCTTCCAGGTTAATCGTCATTGCACCCGTTGCTAATACTCTTGTGTCTGTTACATAAACATCCACGAAACCGACAAAAGAGCTTGTGTCGACTTCCAGAGTGACTACTGCCGATACAAAAAACTCATCCGCACCTAAATCGTACCCATCCCCCATGGGGCGCGGTTCATCATCACCATCATTGGTCACGTTGGTATCTATCCCTAAATCTATTGCTGTTGAATTATCCGTAAGATGGTAGCCATCCACAGCAAAGGCAGGGTTGCCAACATGATCGTTCGTTATGTTGATTGCACCTGTTCCACCTGTATCACTTGTGTTTCCAAACCAAAGTACGCCGTTTAGTGTTGCCGTATTCCCGGCTTCGACGGTAATCCCCACCGTATGACTTACCAGGATGGTGTTCGTTATGACGGCTGTACTGGTGTCATTATTATTTCCCAGGTAAATACCACTGCCATCGCCGCCGGAATTGCGTGCAATGGTAGTATGCTGTGCATGTAATACTGTGTCCGTTATGAAAACGCCGCTGCCAATCCTCTCTGCTTGATTATCAGCGATGACAATGTTGGTGAAGTTAATTTCGCTATTCCTGATATATAGCCCTCCCCCATCGCCATTAAAATTTGGATGAGTATGGTTTGAACTCAAATTCCCTGAGATCACATTACCGACGAGGACAACATCACTGGATTGGATAGCAATGCCCCCTCCCTTTGAAGCCGTATTGGAAACAACTGTATTGCCAGTTAAGGTGACTGTTGAATTAGAAATATTAATAGCCCCTCCGTAAGTATTTGAGCTATTATCGGTAAATATGTTCGCCAAAATATTCGTATTCATACTAGAAGTAATACATAATGCTCCCCCGTCCGCATCTACAAACCCCCCAAATCCACTACTATTATTTGCAAAATTATTACCAAATATGAAAGCATTGTCACTGTTATTATTAAAAGAAATGCCACCACAAAAATTGGCCGCGTAATTGTCAATGATCGTATTATTAGACATGACAATATCAGCACTGTTGTAAAAGTAAATGCCGCCATAATGCTTCTCTCCACCCCCAGTGGGTTCAGCCCTGTTATTTTTGATAAGATTCTCGTCTACTACTCCGCCTGCGCTGAGATAAAAAACACCCCCTCCGCCCCGGCTAGCCCCTCCTGTAACTGTATTTCCCGTAATTGTATTTTTTATAATCGCGGCGTTTGGACTGTTATACAAAAAGAATCCCCCACCTCGAAATGCTGTATTGCTGTAAATATGATTATTTGTGAGGGTAACCGTTGCTGTAATTACAAATATCCCTCCACCTGAGTAATCTAGCAATGGAGGGGTCCCCTCAAGTTGAAGATCGCCTCCAGTAATATTCAAGCCACTAATAGTGACACTTATATCCCCTGTGATATAGATCACACGTCCTTGATCTTGAGCATCCAGTGTGGTTGGGTTGGCTTCAGGATCGGGGGGATCGGTAAAATCCGTTGTATACCCACCCCGAACAGTGATGCTTTTGCTGATGTAAACAACTTGTGTAACCCCATTTCTTGCGCTAACACCAGTATAGACCCCAGTAGCAACTTTTATGGTGTTGCCATCGCTGGCTGCATCAACAGCTTCCTGGACCGTACTAAAGCCACAGGTGGGAATCCCAGACGGGCAAACTGTGTGAGTACTACTTGGTGAAGTATTCCCTACTTCCTGATTTTCATAGACACTGGGGACAGCAAAGGCCACAGGAGGTGGCCCAACCAACCACATCCATAATGGAATTAATGCGAGTCCTAGTAAGGTCGAAAATAAAATAACTACAAGGCGTTTCGTATTCATGATCTCCTCCTATTAGAGATAGGTTCAAAATGGGAAGCAAATTATACGTTTCAGTTTATTTGCACTTGATGATAATCATACTACAATTCTATGGGAGAAGTGGTCTTACGCTTGGCGCGTGATGAGATTTTCACCGGTCATGATCCCAACCTGCTCCTGGTAGAGCCGCGTACGCTAGTGATTGTTGGATTGCATGCTGCCCAAGAGCGGATACCTGGGCTTGGGCCTTATTATTGACCCAGGATCGGAAGATACAGATCACCGGCTTGGCGAAAGATGGCGGCATCCCCTATGACGCCTCTTGTCGCCTGGCGGAACTGGATGCTGCCATCCAGAGAGATACCTGGCATCCCCAACACGATGTCTCTCGGGTAATTGGCAATTGCGCCGTCCCCAATCGCAATCGCGCTGCCGCCCGTAGTGATC